>DAIMDJ010000021.1:8417-15371 GCA_036725905.1 Terriglobales bacterium | reverse complement strand
AACGGGCTTATCGCGATGCGCGAATCAATAGAATCTTCGAGGGCACGAACGAGATCAACCGGCTGATCATCACCGGGTTTTTATTGAAGCGCGCCATGTCCGGCCAATTGCCGCTGATGCCTGCGATTAAGAAGCTAATGGATGAGGTGCTCGCGGGCCCTGCTTTGGCCGAGGAAGTTGAAGGTCCGCTGGTCGAGGAACGTAAACTGGTGACTCAAGCCAAGAAGCTCGGCCTCTTCGCCGCCGGTGCGGCTACGCAGAAATACATGCAAGCGATTCAGGATCAGCAAGAGATTATGGGCGCGATCGCAGACATGGTGATTGAGAGCTACGCGATGGAATCGGCGGTGCTGCGGGCGCAGAAGATTGCCTCGAGTCAGGGTGAAGGCGCTGCCGCTCTGCCAATTGCGCTGACACGCGTGTATCTCTCGCAAGCAATGGAAAGGATCGAAGCCGCCGCGCGAAAGATTATCGCTGCCGTAGCTGATGGCGACACGCTCCGCACTCAGCTTGCGATTCTGCGTCGGTTGGTGAAGTACGAGCCATTCAACACGATTGAGCTGCGCCAGCAGATCGCGGGGAAGGTGATTGAGCGAGGGAAGTACGTGATAATTTAGCTGTACAGCATACCAAGCAGGAGTTTCACCTTATGAGAGTAGGCACGTTCACGGCGGTATTGCATAAAGAAGACGATCTATACGTAGCTGAATGCCCCGAGATAGGAACCGTGAGCCAAGGTAAGACCATAGAAGATGCCGTGGCGAACCTTCGCGAGGCAACCGAACTTTACTTGGAAGAGTTTCCTCCGGGCGAAGTCGGCCGGCCGCTCGTAACCATTTTCGAGGCTCATTTTGCCTAGGCTGCCTCGCGTCTCTGGCGCGCAGGCAATTCGAGCCTTGGAACGATTAGGCTTCGTTCAAGCTCGGCAGCGTGGAAGCCACGTCGTGATGAGGCGAATTGACCCAGATACCACAACCGGCTGCGTAGTCCCATTGCATTCCGAGCTGGCAATTGGCACCCTGCGCGGCATTGTCAAGCAAGCGGGGATCAAAGTCGAAGAGTTCATTCAGAAGCTCTGATCAGATGAAACCGAGCGGCCGGCTGTTAAAAATTGGGATTGGTCAATTAACAACCCGATCAATCAGCCGAGTCCTTATTTTTCGTGGACACCAGCATCTCTAGATTGTAGTGCGCAGGATACGAAGGTCACCGCGGAGAGCAGCGCCCCGTAATCAATAAGCTCGCGCGAACACTGCGATCTTCTGTGCTGGCTTGCCGCTGTAGACGCATTTGCCTGGCGTCCCGGGCTGATTGAGAGGCAACAAGCGAATGGTGGCGCCGGTTTCGTCTTGAATTTTGTCTTCATCTTCGCGCGTGCCCGCCCAATACGCATGCACGAAACCCTTCTCGACGCCCTGCTTCAGTTCGTCATAATTTGAAGCTTGGAAAGTGTGCTCTTTGCGAAAGAGCAAGGCGCGATCATAGAGCGCCTGCTGAATTTCCGTCAGCAGGGATTCCAGCCGCTGCTTGAGGCCTTCCTGGGGTACAAAAGACTTGCCCTGCTTGCCTGGCTGATCGCGACGAGCGATGCCGACAGTCCCTTTCTCGATGTCCTTGGGTCCAATCTCCACGCGCACGGGAATGCCTTTCAACTCCCATTCGTTGAATTTGTAACCGGGACTGTACTGCTCGCGGTCGTCTACTTTAAAGCGCAGGGTGTCTTTCCAATCAGCACTGAGGCGCGCAGCGGCCTCCAGCACTCGCGAGCGCTCGGCATCAGTCTTGAAAATTGGAACGATGACGACTTGCGTTGGCGCGATGCGCGGCGGCACGACCAAGCCCTCGTCATCGGAATGCGCCATGATCAACGCGCCGATCAACCGCGTGCTCACGCCCCAACTCGTGGTCCAGGCGTGCTGCACATGGTTGTTCTGGTCGGTGTAGGTGATGTCGAACGCCTTGGCGAAATTCTGGCCCAAGTTGTGCGATGTGCCCACCTGCAAGGCGCGGCCATCCTGCATCATGGCTTCGATGGCATAGGAGCGGAGCGCGCCAGCAAACTTCTCTTTGTCGGTCTTGATGCCTTTGATCACTGGCACGGCCATCTCTTTTTCCACGAAGTCGGCATAGACCTCATGCAGAATTTTAAGCGTCTCGCGTTCGGCATCCTGTTCGTCGACGTGAACCGTGTGGCCTTCCTGCCATAGAAACTCTGTGGTGCGGAGAAAAGGCCGCGTGCGCATCTCCCAACGTATGACATTCGCCCATTGATTGATGAGCAGGGGCAAGTCGCGCCAACTGTGCACCCACTTCGCATAGAAGTAGCCGATGATGGTTTCTGAAGTTGGCCGGATCACGTAAGGCTCGGCGAGCTTCTCGCCACCTGCATGCGTGACTTCGGCAACTTCAGGCGCAAAGCCTTCCACGTGCTCGGCTTCCTTCATGAGAAAGCTTTTCGGAATGAGCAATGGGAAATACGCGTTTTGGTGACCAGTTGCCTTGATGCGCTGATCTAATCCACTCTGGATCGCTTCCCACAAAGCAAATCCGGTCGGCTTGAAAACGATGCATCCGCGCACGACTTCGGCGTAGTCCGCCAGGTCCGCACCGCGCACGATATCGAGATACCACTGAGCGTAGTCTTGCGATCGGGGAGTAATTCCTTCTTTTGGCATGTGGTGAAAATATTGAGCATCGATTGTAACGGAGCACCGGTCCGGCGTCACTTTGGTGCGGGCCCGCTGCTATAATCAAAGATTGCCCTCATGCTCAGAAAGCGCCTGATTCGCTCCACTACAGTTCTTTGCGTCCGCCGGAACGGAAACGTCGTGATGGCCGGAGATGGCCAAGTCACGCTTGGCGAGGGAATAATCAAGCACTCGGCAAAGAAGATTCGCCGCCTTTATCAGGACAAAATCCTGGCCGGATTTGCGGGGTCAACTGCAGATGCCTTTTCACTGTTCAGCCGCTTCGAATCCAAGCTGGAGCAATATCACGGAAACGTGGGTCGCGCGGCAGTGGAGCTAGCAAAGGATTGGCGAACGGATAAGTTTCTGCGGCACCTCGAAGCCCTGCTGCTGGTTTCCGACAAAGAGCAGACATTTCTGCTCAGCGGCCAGGGCGACGTGATCGAGCCAGATGGCGGTATCGCCGCCATCGGCAGCGGCGGTCCGTATGCCCAGGCGGCTGCGCAGGCATTAGCTGAACACACACAACTTTCGGCCCGCCAAATTGCTGAAGAGGCGATGAAGATTGCGGGAAAAATGTGCATCTATACTAATGAGAAAGTAACGATTGAAGAACTCTAAGAGTCGGACTTCAGACGTCGGACCTCGGCAACTGCGCGGTTGAAAGTTGATATCTGAAGGCTTGAGGTCTGAAATCTGAGGTTTGAAGTCCGGAGTCTGAGGTCCGAAGTCTGAATTTCTATGGCCATTTATTTACCCTCTATCGCTGAAGAAGAACAGATCACACTCGACGAGCTTACGCCGCGTGAGATTGTCGCTGAACTCGACAAGTACGTCATTGGGCAGAAAGATGCGAAGCGGGCGGTGGCGATTGCTCTGCGCAATCGTATGCGGCGGCAGAAGCTTCCGTCCGATATGGCAGAAGAGGTCATTCCCAAGAACATCATCATGATCGGCCCGACCGGTGTGGGCAAAACCGAGATTGCTCGCCGCCTGGCGAAGCTAGCCAATTCGCCATTTCTTAAAGTTGAGGCGTCGAAGTTTACCGAGGTTGGTTATGTAGGCCGTGACGTGGAATCAATGATTCGCGATCTGGTTGAGATTGCGATTGACAACGTCCGCGAAGAAAAGCTCGAAGATGTTTCAGACAAAGCTGAACTGAACGCGGAAGAGCGGTTGCTTGACATTCTTCTCCCTCCGGCGGCGCCACGCCCGTCCGAGCCTACGGCTGGCTTTGTGCTGGAAGGGACGACCTCATCGGGAGACTCCCAATCGCGCACGCGGGAAAAACTGCGCCAGCAACTGCGCGAAGGCAAACTCGACGAGCGCATGGTCGAACTCGAAGTGCGTGAGCGCAATTTTCCGTCGTTTGAAATCATCTCCAATCAGGGCGTCGAGGAGATGGACGTAAATATCAAAGACATGCTGCCCAACATCTTCGGCCAGCGCACCAAGAAGCGGAAGATGAAGGTGAATGAGGCGTTCGAATATCTGATTCAGGAAGAAGAACAGCGCCTGATTGATATGGACCAGGTCACGCGCATGGCCATAGATCGCGTGGAAGACTCTGGAATCATATTCCTGGACGAAATCGACAAAATTGCGGGCCGCGAAAGCGGCCATGGACCGGACGTTTCCCGCGAGGGCGTGCAGCGTGACATTCTGCCGATTGTGGAAGGAACTACCGTTAATAGCCGCTATGGAATGGTGCGAACCGATCACATTCTGTTCATCGCAGCGGGAGCATTCCATGTTTCCAAACCAAGCGACTTGATTCCCGAACTGCAGGGACGTTTCCCTATCCGCGTGGAGCTGCAATCGCTCACCATGGATGATTTCATCCGCATTCTCACCGAACCGAAGTCGTCTTTGGTGAAGCAATACACGGCGCTGCTCGAAACCGAGGGCGTGAAGCTGGAATTCACCCCCGAATCGCTGGAAGAAGTGGCGCGGTTCGCCTTCCGCGTGAATGAAGGCACGGAGAATATCGGCGCGCGGCGCCTGCATACCATCATGGAGCGGGTGCTGGATGAAATCAGCTTCGAAGCGCCGGATAAAAAAGGCGAGCAGTTCAAGGTAGACGCTGATTACGTCCGCCACATGCTGGCGGATATTGTGAAGGACCAGGATTTGAGCCGGTACATTCTGTAGGTGATTCCCACTTTGGAATGCAGATGTGCCTGTGTGGGCGCGGGCGACTCGCCCGCGCAACTGCCGGGTGCTACTCTGATCTCAGAGTGCAGAGGAAGTACGAATACCGCCGCTGTCTCCCCCACTACCAAAAAGACAACCGAATCCTATTCATCACCTACTCCACCTGGCATCGCTGGAAGCTCCCGGAAATTGCTAGAGATCTAGCTCTGGGCTCCTGTCTAAGAGCGAACGGCAGGAAGTACTCGCTCTACGCCGCTGTCGTCATGCCGGATCATGTCCATCTGATTTGCATGCCGCTCGCAGACGCCAACGGCCCTGTCTCGATCCCCGAGATTACCCGGACAATCAAGAGCGAGTCCGCCCACCGCATCAACAAGGCTTTAGGGCGAACCGGACGCGTCTGGCAGGATGAGTCTTTCGACCATGTGCTTCGATGCGCAGAGAGCCTGGGGAAAAAGGTAGGGTACGTGCTGGAAAACCCGGTCAGGGCGGGCTTGGCTGAGAATCCGGGGAGCTATCGCTGGCTGTGGTGTGATCCCGCAGTAGTCGTGAGGGGTGCTTAGAGCGATAGCGCGGGCGAGTCGCCCGCGCCCACACGTCCCGTGGCTCTGTTAAGATTTCCGCTCGTTCATGAACTCCATTTCCCGCATCCGCCTGCAGTCTCTCATGCAGCGCGAGCAGAAGCGCTTTGTAGACGAGCGGCCCAAATCCAAAGCGTTATTCGAACGCGCGCGTAAGTCACTGCTAGGCGGCGTTCCCATGAACTGGATGGCAAAGTGGGCGGGGGCGTTTCCTCCGTTTGTGCGCGAGGCGCAGGGCGCACACTTCTATGACGTGGATGGACATCGATATGTCGATCTCTGCCTCGGCGACACGGGCGCAATGACGGGACACTCCCCATCAGCGACGGTGAAGGCGGTTGAGGAGCAGGTGCGGCGCGGGATCACGCTAATGCTACCGAATGAAGATGCGGTCTTTGTGGGAGAAGAGCTGCAGAAGCGCTTCGGCTTGCCCTATTGGCAATTCGGGCTGACGGCAACGGATGCCAATCGTTTTTCGATTCGGCTGGCGCGCCAGATTACCGGGCGCTCGAAGATTCTGGTATTCAATTGGTGTTATCACGGCACGGTGGATGAAACACTTATTACGCTGCATGCGGATGGCACGGCTGGGGCTCGGCGCGGCAACATCGGTCCTCCGGTCGATCCTTCAGTTACGACCAAGGTTGTGGAATTCAACGATGTTGCGGCGCTCGACCAGGCGCTTGCTCCGGGAGATGTCGCCTGTGTGCTCGCCGAGCCTGTGATGACGAACGTTGGGATCGTGCATCCGGAGCATGGATACCACTCGGCTCTGCTGGCTTTTACTCGCAAATTCGGCACGCTGCTCATCATTGACGAAACTCACACGATCTGTGCGGGTCCGGGCGGCTACACTCGCGCGGAGAATCTTGAGCCTGATTTTTTGGTGTTCGGCAAGCCCATCGGCAGCGGGGTTCCTGGGGCGGTTTACGGATTTACACAGGAAATCGCAGAAAAGATAGCTGAGCGACAAAATCTGGAGGATTGCGACGTCGGCGGTGTTGGCGGCACGCTCGCCGGCAATGCACTTTCACTGGCTGCGATGCGGGCGACGTTGAGCAAAGTTCTGACCAAGGAAGCTTTCGAGCACATGATCCCGATGGCGGAGCGCTGGACCGAGGGAGTAAGAACGGCGATTGCCGAATTCGCGGTGCCCTGGCATGTCACGCGCCTTGGCTGCCGCGCGGAGTATCTGTTTTCTTCTGAAGCTCCCAAGAACGGCACGCAGGCGCATGACGCCATGGATTTCGAGCTTGAGAGATTTATGCATTTGTATGCGATGAATCGAGGAATTCTGCTGACTCCGTTTCACAACATGGCGCTGATGTGTCCGCAAACCCAAGCCGACGACGTCGACCAGCACACGCGGGTGTTCCGGGAGGGCCTAAAGGAGCTAGTTAGCTGATAACCTACGGGCGTCCTATAACGGGTCCGCGCGGGACCCAAGGGCATATTTGCCGAACAGCTATTTTTCCAGGCGTTGCAAGCGGAACATCAGCGTGCCCCATCCGAGTTTCGAACGCATCAGCACT
>DAIMDJ010000021.1:4343-8317 GCA_036725905.1 Terriglobales bacterium | reverse complement strand
GCGTTGCAAGCGGAACATCAGCGTGCCCCATCCGAGTTTCGAACGCATCAGCACTGGAACATGGTTCGGGTCGTCGCTGAACCAGACGATTATTGTGGTCTTGCCCTTTAAGGGACCGGAGGCCGGCTCGGCTCTGACGCGCACCGTCTGATAACTCCCTGCGGGAACCCTAACGTGCTCTCGCGCTTCAACATGGGCGGTTACATCAGTCGTTTTTGTCCCGTCGCTCACGACAAACGTGTTGAAAGTTCCTGGCTCCAACGGGAGCGACGCAAGATAGTAAAACCCGCTTAGAACGTCGGTAACGCAGGCGGGGATTTCGTTTTCCGTGTGCCTGGATTCGCCGGTTTTCAAATTCTTGTCGTCAAAGACGCTTTTGTGCCGGGCATAGTCGAGTGCAAGCTCCGTTTGCCGCCTGTGCGATCCTTCTGCAATGTGCTTGGAAATGTGGAGAGAACAGAAGGTGCGAGGATCGAAGCGGGCTTCAAAAAGATCATGGACTTTGTACAGAGCGTTCACTACGCCACCTGAGTCGCCGATCGCAGTCACACGCTGTTGGGCGCCAGCCGAGGCCATTTTTACTGCGACTGTTCCAGCATTGAAAAAATGCCATTCGACTCCGTAGACATAATTCTGGCCGTTGGGAAAGCGATAGTCAGCAGGCGGAGCGACGATTCGTGCCGATGGTGTGGCGCTGATCGTGGCTGGCGGAGTGGTTGTGGGAGAAGATGGGCGGACGTACTGTGCCATTAACGTCGAGGCGGCGCCCAGAAAACATAGACTCTGGATAACGTGGCGAAGGCGACGGTGCAGGATGCCTTGCTCATTGCCTGCCAACTTAATTAACGTCTGGACTAGAATTTTCACAACTCACCGGGGAAGGCAACACATCTTGATTACCAGCGCAAGCAGCATCGCTATTGATCCTATCATCGCATTATATTCGCGATGTTTCCGGTACAACTGCCAGGAGAAGGCGCCGGATGCTCTGGAGAATGGGGTGAGGCGCGGGATGAAGCGTGGCACCTGATGAGCATAAGCTTCAAATTCTGGAAATTGCTTGCGAAGAAATTCCTCTTCGTCGCGAACGACTGGCATGTAAATCAGCAAGAAAATCAGCAGGATCACGACGGCAATCCACCAGCTCTGCGCAGCCCAGCCGAAGCCTGCGCCTAACACGAGGGAACCTACATACAGCGGATTGCGAGTGTAGGCATAGGGGCCGCTGGTGGTGAGTTCTTCATTCTTCTGCACATACCCGGAAGCAAGAGCGCGGACCAGCAAACCGCAAATCACAATGCTCGTGCCCACGATGATGGATGACGGCGTCGGCTTTGCCATCCAGAAATAGACGACGGCAAACACAAAACCTATTGGCACGCGGATTCTGCGTGCGATTGCCGCCCAGCTAGGCACGCGGGCTCCGCAAGAGCTGACGGGCAGCTTTCAGGACTTGTTCGGGAGTGATCTCGAGCAAACCTTCATCGGGCCGGGCGCGGCGCTTATGAGATGTTGTGCTCGCTGGGCTGCGCAAGTCAATGCTGCGGGTTCCAAACGGCCCGTTGCGGGCAGGGTCGGTGGGACCGAAAATTCCTACTACCGGAATTCGCAAAGCCGCCGCGAGGTGCATGGGGCCGGTGTCCCCGCCGATAAATAAGCGAGCGCGGCGGGTGAACGCGATCAATTGCGTCAGTGAACCTGAAAACAGTCTGGCAGTACCTTCGCTAACAGTCTCGACCGTCTTGGCTAATTGTTCTTCACCCGGACTGAAATTGATGAATGACAAGAAACCTTCTTGTGCCAGCTCCTTCGCCACTTGGCCATAGCGCTCGGGTGGCCACTGTTTGGCGCCCCAGCCGGCACCGGGATTGATCAAGACAAGATTGCCGCCGCACGGAATCTCCAAATTGGTGGCACAATTATTCTCGACAGCCGGATGGCAAGGAAACTGGATGTCTGGTACGTTCAGCGGCCGTTGTAGAACCGCTTCAGTGAGTGATAAGTTCTGTTCAATGATGTGCGTACCGCGCGCGATCACTTTGCGCGTGTAGAACATGCTGGCGGCATTCTCGCGTGGTTGGGCGAAGCCGTAGATAAGCGGCGTCCCCGAGCAGCGTGCCAGCAGGGCAGAACGAATCGCGCCCTGAAAATCAATTGCCATTTCATACTTCGGGGCGCGCAAGTCGCTGAACGCAGAGCCGATCTGTTCCCAAGTCTGGAGATGAAACAGGCGGGAGCGCCACTGCTTTGTGTTTACGATGTGAATCTTGTCAACGAGCGGACGCTGTGGCGAACGCGGCCCCGAGCGCGGGGTGGGAAGAGTGCAGAGCAACTCCGCCCAGCGTTCTTCGATCACCCAGCCGAGGGTTGCCTCCGGAAAAGCGTGTCGCAGCGCGGTAGCTGCGGGAAGAGTATGAATGACGTCGCCCATCGACCCAAGGCGGACAATCAATATGCGGTTCAACGCCCGAACAGCTGCATGCGGTACCGCGCTCACGAACAGCGCGCCTCGAGACGTGATCGGATAATTTCAGTGGAGGAGTGATCTTTGGGATCTCCCACGATGGCGACGCGCCCGCCATACGCTAGCACTTCGTCGCGCTCAGGGACGGTTTCTACGGTGTAATCAGTTCCTTTGGCGTGAATGTCGGGCCGGATTTCGTGAATGAGCCGGCGGACGTCAGGCTCTGGAAAGATCACCACGGCGTCTACATCGGCGAGGGCGGCAATAATTTCAGCGCGCTCTTCGGCGGGGATCAGAGGACGCCCTTGGCCCTTTAGCATACGCATCGACTCATCGGAGTTCACCGCTACGATTAAACGCCCACCTAACTGCTTGGCAGCATGTAAGTAGCGAACATGCCCGACATGCAACAGATCGAAGCCGCCATTGGCTAGGGTAAGAGATTCGCCTGCGGCACGCCATTCGGCGGCACGCTGCCTCAACTGTTCGCGGCTGAGGATTTTTTCTCTAATGATTTTCTCCCGGCTCAATGCGGTCTTGTCGCGGGTGGAGACTGTTCGATGGCATGTAACAACTCTTGCCGCGACACGGTTGCAGTACCCCGCTTCATTACTACGATTCCTCCGGCATAATTCGCCAAGTGGGCAGCTTCTTCGCTGCTAGCCCCGGCCGCCAACGCCGCAGTGAAGGTTGCGATTACAGTATCTCCTGCTCCGGTAACATCGGCTACCTGATCGGAGCCGGAAATAGGGATGTCGACGGGCTTATGGCGGCGGGTGAAGGCGACCATGCCGTCGCGACCCCGCGTCACGAGAAGCGATTGCAGCTTCATCCGGGACATGATCTGCTCGGCGGCGGAACAAAGGCGCTTCCAATCCTGGCCCACGCGCACGCCAAGAGCCTCTTCTAGCTCGGGCTCGTTGGGTGTGGCAGCGGTCACGCCGGAAAACTGCAACATACGGAAGCGCGAATCAAGCACCACGGGAACTCCAGCGGCTGTGCCTTTCCCACGAATCTCATTCAGGATGGCGGGCGAAGCAGAACCGTAGCCATAGTCGGAAACCAGTAATGCATCTGACGCGCGAACATATTCCCGTGCAGCCAGCACCAATTCGCGCTTGAGATGCGAATTCGGCTCGGATTCTGGTTCACGGTCGAGTCGCACCACCTGTTGGCGGGCCGTGTGTGTCATGCCAGCGAGTATGCGAGTCTTGGTGACAGTGGTGTATTGCTTATCCTTTAAAACGCCGCTGACTGGAATACGTTTGTGGCGAAATTGTTTGAGCAGCAGGCGCCCCGGCTCATCATCTCCGATGACACCGACAGGAAGAACATTCACCCCAAGCTCGGCAAGATTGTAGATGGCGTTCGCGCCTCCGCCTGGGACTACACTGCGCTCGCGGTGCTTGAGAATCAAAACCGGGGCCTCGCGGGAGACACGGGAGATTTCGCCGAACACGAATTCATCTGCCACAAGATCTCCGACCACGGTGATGGTGACCTTGGGGAA
>DAIMDJ010000021.1:0-4243 GCA_036725905.1 Terriglobales bacterium | reverse complement strand
ACACGAATTCATCTGCCACAAGATCTCCGACCACGGTGATGGTGACCTTGGGGAACGATTCAACGATCTTTTTGAGCCGTTCGGATTGTTTGGGATGTTGGGTCATCGTGATTCTGAGCCACCCATCTTTTAGAACGCAGAGACCCGGGCAACGCTGATTTTCTCATGCCGGACGGCGGCGCTCTTCAATGGTGCGCAGCATGGTATCCAGGGCGTTATCCGCATCGAGGAGTTCCATTTTGACGGGAACAACTGCCAACGGAACAAGGGCTGCAAGAAATTCGCTCAAGTTGATGGCGTCTTTTTCTGTGGTGACAAAGCCGTCGGCTTCGCTTTGCGAGCGAAGTTTGATCAGGTCCGCTTTGTCGCGCTCGGTATAGAAGTGGTGATCGCGATAGAAGGCTTCGGCGGCCGGTTCGATACCTGCGGTGCGGAGCTGCATCAGGAAATTCTTTGGGCGCGCAATACCACAAAACACAACCGGCCGGGTGGGGATATTCTTGGCAAGAATACCGCGACGAGCGCGCCACACTATTTTTCCATCTAAGGGAAAAGATTCTGGGACGGCGCCGCTGGTGAGGACGACAGCATCGGCACGGCGCAGGGCGCTGAGGGGCTCGCGGAGGCGTCCGGCGGGAAGCAGACGATCGCGAGCGTCCTCGGGCGTGACCAGAACGATATCGAAATCACGGGCGAGGCCGCGATGCTGGAAGCCATCATCTAGAAGGTGCAATTGTGGGCCGAATTTGTCTTCGGCGAAGCAGCCGGCCGAATAACGATCTTCGCCAACAATGACTGGGACGTTCAGCCGACGAGCCATGAGTAGCGGCTCATCGCCGAATTCACGAGCGGAGCCAGAAGGATCAACCAGCAGCACGCCGCGAGAGCGTCGTCCGTAGCCGCGGGAGAGAATGTTGAACTGTATTCCGCGTTGCTTGAGCAAATCGCCGAGGAGGAGAACAAACGGGGTCTTGCCGGAACCGCCGATCGACAAGTTGCCGACGCTGACGACGGGTCCTCGCAGTTTCTTCGCGCGTATGAATCCGCGGTCATAAAGCGCATTTCGTATGCCTACGCCTAGACCGAAAAGCGAAGTCACTGATCTATGTCCTTAAGAGCAGAGGAGACTCTTCCTTAGCAAGGCTGCGGGAAAACTCGCGAAAGCAGATTCCTCACCGCTAAAGCGATTCGGAATGACAAAAAAATAAAGAGTCTAGCGGCACCGGTAAACTTGTACCCTTCCCAAATTTCCAAACCGAGTTTTTCCGCAGCCTGTTAGTGCTGATGATGACAAAGTGCGGATTTTCGCTGAATCAGACGATACCACGTCCTGCACGGCTCATTTCTGGGCGCTCGCGGGGCGGCTGCAACAAACCTTCGAGCGCAGCCAGTGTCCTTTGCGTGGCGCCCATTTGCGAGCGCAGGGTTTCGGCGGCGCGTTGCCCGAGTGCCTGTCGTTCCGCGTCATTGGACAGAAGGTCCATCAGAAGTAGCGGGAATTCCGCAGGGCCAGCGACGCGCACGGCATCGCGGCTTCGAAATAGCTCCACCATGTCGCGAAAATTTTCCGTATGATTGCCCACAATGATAGCGACGCCGTGCTGGGCGGGTTCGATGATGTTGTGTCCGCCCTTAGGAACCAGACTTCCTCCCACGAAAGCCACATCAGCCAAAGCGTAGGTTGAAGCTAGCTCGCCGATGGTGTCGAGGAGAAAAACACCGCCGTACACGGGATCGCCATTCCACAATGAACGCCGCCAGAAGCGAATTCCGAGGTGTTGCAGCAACTCGGCAATTTTTTCGAAGCGCTCGGGATGACGCGGCGCGAGGATCATCACTGCCTTCGGATAGCTAGCGAGCACATTTTCGAAGGCACGCAGCAGCAGTGGCTCTTCGTCTTCGACGGTACTTCCACACACTATGATCGGGTGCGCTGAGGATTGCAGAAAAGCCGAACGTAGGCTAGCGACAATTGGTGGAGGAGAAGCAAGCGCAAAATCAAACTTAAGATTGCCGCTTACTTGAATGCGCTGCGCTGGCGCACCGATATCCTGCAAACGGCGGGCATCTTCGCTGGTCTGCGCCAGGAAGAGGTCGATATTCTGCAGAAATTGCCTTAGGAGAAAACGAAAGCGGTGGTATCCGCGCCATGAGCGATCAGAGATGCGGGCATTGACTACCGAAATCGCTGCGCCGCTCGCTTTCGTCAGACGGAGGAAGTTGGGCCAGAATTCGGTTTCCGCGATCACGATCAGCTCGGGACGCAGCAATCGCAAGTAGGGCCGAATAGCAAATGCGAAGTCCAGAGGAAAGTAAAAGACATTGTTCTCGCCGAAGCGAGAGCGCGCCAGCTTTTGGCCGGTAGCCGTAGTAGTCGAAATCACCACTCGATGCTGCGGAAATTTCTGGCGCAGGCCTGAGATCAATTCAGTCACCGCCTGCACCTCACCGACAGAAACGGCATGGACCCAGATTGCCGATCCCAATTGCTGTACCTTCAGCCTGCCCGCCACTCTTCCCAGCCGCTCGCCCAAACCGGAGCCGTACTTGCCGTGGCGCAGCATTTGAAAAGCCCAATAGGGGATGCTGATTAGAAAACCGATCGCGAGCAGTGAGCTGTACAGCAGGTACATGGGGACGAGACATTCTAAACGCATCGGGACCGGCTAAGGCACCATTGCCAAAACAGAGCGCATCCTATAATCAAACATCATGTTCCGTGCTTGGCTAGGCACGCGTCTTCGGGCCGCAGTCCTCGCTGGTATCGCAATGGCGCCGCTGGTCTGTTTGGCGGCGAAGGAGTTTGTCATGCCACAGGCGCAGCCAGCCCGGACGTATCCGGCGCATGATGAGCACCCGAATGAGGCGGTCACCATTGCTCTGGATCCCTATGACATGGCGGACAAGGCAAAGATTTTCAGCGTGCATTACGGTGAGTTCGGCTTTGTGCCAATTCTTGTCGTGGTGACTAATGATGGAAACCAGCCAATTGAACTGACCGGCATGGGCGCGCAACTGGTTACCGCGAGCCGGACCAAGATCCCGCCGGCTACCGAGGACGACATTGAGCGCAGGCTGGTTCACCCTTCGGCAAGCCGTTCGCAGTACCCGTTGCCATTTCCACGAAAAAAAGTGAAAGGCGGATTGAGCAAGGAAGCAAGAGAAGAAATCCAGAATGCGCAGTTCGTTGCCAAGGCGGTAGAACCGCATTCCACCAAAGCAGGATTTTTGTTTTTTGATGTTTCTGAAATGTCGGCTCCGCTCGCCGGCGCACATTTTTATCTTACGGGTGTGCGCGATGCGAAGGGAAACGAGTTGATGTATTTTGAAGTCCCGCTCGAGAAATATCTGAGCGCGCCCAGCAAGAGATAAATGCTTCCGGGCAATCCGTGTGTTGCTACCCGAGTCTTATAATCACTGAGTATGGTTACGGTTGCGGATTCGTCTGTAGCGGCGCGTGCTCGATACGAGCCGGTGATTGGGCTCGAAGTACATGTCCAGCTTCTGACTGTCACGAAGATTTTCTGCTCGTGCTCGACCCGATTTGGCGACCCGCCCAATACCAATGTTTGCCCGGTTTGTCTCGGATTACCTGGAGCGTTGCCCGTGCTGAATCGCAAGGCGGTGGAATTTGCGGTGTTGGCCGCGATGGCCCTAAATTCCCGCGTAAATGAGACTTCTATCTTTGCGCGGAAGAATTACTTCTACCCGGACCTGCCCAAGGGATATCAGATTTCACAATACGACAGACCGTTAGCCGAACATGGATGGATTGAGATCGACAGCAAGGCCGGAGCGAAGAAAATCGGCATTACGCGGCTTCACTTGGAAGAGGACGCGGGCAAGAGCCTGCATGAAGGATTTCCGGACGCCGCGGAGAAGACCGCTATCGATCTCAACCGCAGCGGAGTGCCGCTGATTGAGATTGTCAGCGAACCAGATATCACGTCTCCCGAAGAAGCTTATGAATATCTCACGCGGCTGAAGGAGATCATTCTCTATACGGGAGTGAGCGATTGCAACATGGAGGAAGGGTCACTGCGCTGCGACGCCAACGTCAGTGTGCGTCCGCGTGGCCGGAAAGAATTCGGAACCAAGACGGAAGTGAAGAACGTAAATTCCTTCCGGTTTATTCGCGAGGCTTTGGCGTACGAGATCGAGCGGCAGATCGAACTGATCGAATCCGGGAGCAAGGTGACACAGGAGACGCGGCTGTATAACGCGAATGAGGGCAAGACGTATG
>DAIMDJ010000020.1:11293-15813 GCA_036725905.1 Terriglobales bacterium | reverse complement strand
CGCTGGTATTCCAGGTGGCTTCGAAGGCGACCAAAACCGAGATCAAGGAAGCCGTGCAGAGCGTGTTCAAGGTAAAAGTGGATTCGGTCCGGACTGCGAATTACCCCGGCAAGGAACGACGGCGCGGGAAATTCGCTGGATACCGGCCGGATTGGAAGAAGGCGTACGTGCGGCTGAAATCCGGCGAGAAGATGCCGGAATATGCGCAGAATTTGTAACCGTTAGTGGACAAAAAAGCAGATTCCTCACCGCTGAAGCGGTTCGGAATGACAAGGGTTTGAGCTAAGAGCTAGAAGCTGAGAGCTGATTTTATGGCAATCAAGACTTACAGACCGACAACCCAGACGTTGCGTTATCGCACGACGCTGTCGAGCGAAGACATTACGAGCACGCGTCCGTACAAGAAACTGGTCGAACCGAAACAGCGCACCGGCGGGCGGCGCAATTCAGGCGACATCACCAGTTGGCATCGCGGTGGCGGACACAAGCGGAAGCTGCGGATTGTTGATTTCAAGCGCGACAAAGTTGGCATTCCGGCGACAGTTGCCACGATCGAGTACGATCCGAATCGCTCGGCGCGCATTGCGTTGCTGGCGTACGCCGACGGCGAGAAGCGCTACATCCTTCAGCCCGATGGACTGAAGGTCGGACAAAAAGTTGTAAGCGGGCCTGAGGCTGACATTCTGGTGGGAAATGCCCTGCCTCTGAAAAATATTCCGCCGGGCACGACAGTCCACAATATCGAATTGAAGCCGGGAAAAGGGGCGCAGATGGTGCGCTCGGCTGGCGGAGCAGCCCAGTTGGTGGCGAAAGAGGGCGATTATGCGCTGGTAAAGCTGCCTTCCGGCGAGACTCGCAAAGTCGCGCAGGATTGCATGGCGACGATTGGGCAAGTGGGAAATTTGGATCATGAGAACATCACCATCGGCAAGGCGGGACGCACGCGCTGGTTGGGACGGCGGCCAGTAAACCGTGGAGTTTCGATGAATCCGGTGGATCATCCGCACGGTGGCGGTGAGGGAAAGACTTCGGGCGGACGGCATCCAGTCACGCCGTGGGGGCAGCCGACGCGCGGGTACAAGACGCGGAACAACAAGCGCACAGATGCGTTCATCGTGAACCGGAGAACGAAATAGTTGTTTCCTCGTTTCCAAAAGCAGATTCCTCACCGCTGAAGCGGTTCGGAATGACAAGGGTTAGAAGAGAGGATTCAGGATTTAAGAGCCAGAAGCTAGAAGCTGAGAGCTGACGGCTGAAAGCTAAGAGCTGATTTTATGGCACGTTCAACAAAAAAAGGGGCATTCGTGGACGGATATCTGCAAGGGCGGATTGAAGCCATGAATTCGCGGAACGAGAAAAAAGTGCTGCGCACCTGGTCGCGGCGCTCGACGATTATTCCGGAATTTGTCGGGCACACGATTGCGGTGCACAACGGGAAGAAATTTATCCCGGTGTACATCACCGAGAACATGGTGGGGCACAAGCTGGGAGAGTTCAGCTTTACCCGGCAGTTCAAGGGACACTCGATGAGGGCAGCCACAGAAGCGGCGGCCAGGCCGGCGGGAGTGCCCGGTGGTCCGGGAGCTCCGGTTCCGGCGGCAGGAGCGGCGGCTCCGGCAGCGCCCGCGGCGCCAGCAGCTAAGCCGTAGGAGAGACAGATGGAATTTCGAGCTCAAGCACGGTTCATGCGCGTCTCACCGCAGAAAGCGCGGCTGGTGTTGAATCTGATTAAAGGCCGCAAAGTGGAAGATGCGCTGAATACGCTGGCGTTCACCAAGAAGAGGGTGGCGGCGACGGTCGAGAAGCTGCTGCGTTCCGCGGTGGAGAATGCCAATTACCTGAGCAGCGAAAAAAATATCGACGTCGACGTAGACAAGCTGTACGTAAAGCAGGCGGTCGCGAATGACGGCCCGCGCATGAAGCGAATTCGTCCGGCGCCCATGGGCCGGGCTTACCGTTACGTGCGGCGCATCGCGCATATTGAGTTAGTGCTGGCGGAAAAGGGCGCGAACAGCGGGGCCGTGGCCAGCGTGGCCGGAGAAGAAGCTGGAGTCGCAAAAACGGCAAAAGCGAAACGCCGGGTTCCGGCAAAGAGAATAAAGAGAAAGAAGACGGCGCGGGCAAGATAGCAAGTAGTCAGTAGTTGTTCTCAGTTGAGAACGCAGAGGTCCCTGGTTGGCAGGGATTAGGAGAAGCAATGGGTCAAAAAGTTCATCCTTATGGTTTTCGGCTGGGCTACACCAAGCCGTGGAAGTCGCGCTGGTTTGCCGAGCGGGATTACGACAAGCAACTGCTTGAGGACGTCAAGCTGAAGGCGGAACTGAAGGAGAAGCTCAAGTCGGCGGGCGTGAGCTCCATCGAGATCGAGCGGCCGGGCAACAAGCTGCGCATCATCATCAAGACCGCGCGGCCCGGGATCATCATCGGACGCAAAGGCGCGGAAATCGACAAGCTGAAAGCGGAGCTGCAGAAGCGGACCGCTGGCAAGGATATTTTCGTCGACATTCAGGAAGTGCACAAGCCGGAGCTGGATGCGCAACTGGTATCGGAGTCAATTGCGTTGCAACTGGAAAAACGCGTGGGCTTCCGGCGGGCGATGCGCAAGGCGGTGGACTCGGCGCTGCGCTTCGGCTGCAAGGGAATTAAAGTTCGCGTGAGCGGACGCCTGAATGGGAATGAAATCGCACGTTCGGAGTGGTACCTGCAGGGACGTCTGCCTTTGCACACGCTGCGCGCCGATATCGAGTATGGCTTTTCGGAAGCGAAGACGACCTATGGCGTGATTGGTGTGAAATGCTGGATTTACCGCGGCGAAATTCTGCCGCAGAAGAAGCGTGAAGGCCAGCCGCCGGTGGGCACAGGAGCGTTTTAGGGGAATGCAGAAGTTAGACGTAAAAATGCAGAAGTAAAGGGCAGAAGAAGAATTCAGAAGTTAGAAGTAGGAATGCAGAAGTAGAGCACAGACAGAACGTGTGGGTTTGAAATTCTGAATTCCGAATTTTTCATTCTGCATTCCCAAAGCTAAGAGCTGATTTATGTTGATGCCGAAAAAAGTTAAGTACCGCAAGCAGCAGCGCGGGCGCATGACCGGGAAGGCGTGGCGCGGAAGCGAGCTGGCTTTCGGGGACTACGGACTAAAGGTCCTCGAGCCGGGTTGGATCACCGATCGGCAAATCGAAGCCAGCCGCGTTGCGATGACGCGATTCATCAAGCGCGGCGGCAAGATCTGGATTCGTCTCTTTCCCGATAAGCCGGTGACCAAGAAGCCGGCTGAAACCCGCATGGGAAAAGGCAAGGGAGCGCCGGATCACTGGGTGGCCGTAGTGCGTCCAGGAAAGATTTTGTTCGAGATGGAAGGGGTTACTCCGGCTGATGCGGCTGAGGCGATGCGGCTGGCGTCGCACAAACTGCCTCTACGCACCAGGTTGGTCAAGCGCGAAATGGCGCACTGAGACTGAGAACTGACAAGTGGAAACTGAGAACTGATTTTATGAAAGCCGAAAAGGTCCGCAACCTAACCGACGACGAGCTTAGCCATCAAGAGCGGGAGCTCAACGATCAGCTCTTCAAGCTGAAGTTCCAGCTCAATATGGGGCAGACGGAGAGCTTGAAGAAGATGCGCGGGCTGCGCAAGGACATTGCGCGGGTGAAAACGATTGCCCGCGAGCGCGCGACCGCAGGCGGAACAACGGAGAAGAAGTAATGGCGGAGACAAATGCACAAGCCGTGGGCCGGCGCAAGGAAGTGATAGGCGCTGTGGTCTCGAACAAAATGAGCAAGACCATCGTGGTCCAGGTGGTGCGCAAAAAGGCGCATCCCTTCTATGGCCGGGTGGTGTCGAAAACCAAGAAGTTCTACGCGCACGACGCGAAGAATGAAGCGCATGTGGGGGATTTTGTGCGACTGGAAGAGACGCGGCCCATGTCGAAGCTGAAGCGCTGGCGGCTGAAGGAAATCCTGAAGCGCACCGCGCTGCTGCCGGAGACTCCGGCCGGAACGGAAGCCGCTCAGTAGCGGCAGGGCGGGAGACTGATGCTATGACGGTGATGATGAGAAGCATGCTGGAGGTGGCGGACAACTCCGGCGCCCGCAAGCTGCAGATGATCTTGCCGCTGGGCGGCGCGACCGGGCTGCGCGCCGGATTGGGCGACGTGATCACCGCCAGCGTGAAGGAAGCGTCTCCTGACGGCCAGGTGCAAAAAGGGAAAGTGGTCAAAGCAGTGATCGTGCGCACTCGCAAGGAGCACCGGCGGCGTGATGGCACTTATATTCGCTTCGATCAGAATGCGGCGGTTCTCATCAATGAAGCCGGCGAACCCGTGGGAACACGCGTATTCGGCCCGGTGGCGCGCGAGTTGCGCGAGAAAAGATTTTTGAAGATTGTCTCGCTGGCGCCGGAAGTTTTGTAGGAATTTGTAATTTGGTAATCGGGTAATTTTGTAAATCAAAACCCGGTTTAAATTGCCAAATTACCCGATTACTAAATTACGAAATTCTTGAAGGTTAGAAAATGGCGACTG
>DAIMDJ010000020.1:0-11193 GCA_036725905.1 Terriglobales bacterium | reverse complement strand
CAACTGGTGTGCGCGGCCTGCGGACCGGTGCGCATTGGACACGAAATGCGTGGCGACCGCAAGGTGCGGGTCTGCCGGAAGTGCGGAACGACGCTGGATAAGTGACCGCGATTTGCGGGCCCGTTCGGCACTTCGCCCTGCGAAGTTTCTCAGGGCAAGCTAAGTGCCGAGCCCGCAGCGGTCATCCCGAGCAGAGCGAGGGATCTCGCGCGAATATGAAAGCTCGCGAATCGGTAGCCGATCCGAAATCGTGATAACAGGTAATTAGAAAATGGCGAAAGACAAAAAAGACAAAAAGGGCGCGGCGCAGGAGCCGGTAAGAGCTCCGGAGGCGGCGCGGCACAGCGCTAAAGAGACGCCGCGTTTGAAGGCGCGGTTTCGAAAGGAAGTTGCTCCCGCGCTAATGAAGGAATTCGAGCTTAAGAATCCGATGGCGGTGCCGCATCTGCATAAGATCGTCGTCAACGTGGGTGTGGGCGAGGCCACGCAGAACGCGAAGGTGCTCGATCCGGCGGTGAATGAACTGGGCCAGATCACGGGCCAGAAGCCGGTGGTCACGCGGGCGAAGAAGTCAATTGCAGCGTTTAAGGTGCGCGAAGGCCAGCCTATCGGCGCCATGGTCACACTGCGGGGTGACCGGATGTATGAATTTTTTGACCGGCTGGTCAACGTCGTGTTGCCGCGTGTGCGCGACTTTCGGGGCGTTTCGACCAAGTCGTTCGACGGTCGTGGAAATTACACGCTGGGTTTGCACGATCAGTTGATTTTCCCGGAGATCGATTACGCCAAGGTCGACAAGCTGAAGGGGATGAACGTCACTATCGTGACGACTGCCCGCTCGGACGATCAGGGGCGGGCGCTATTGCGGCATTTGGGAATGCCGTTCCGAGCATAGGAATATAGAAGTAAGAGGTCAGAATGCAGAATTTCTTGAAAGCTAAGAGCTAGGAGCCAAAAAGCTAAGTGGCAACTACAGCAAAACGAGTCAAGGACGCGAAGATCCAGAAGAGGTTTGAGGACGCACGCAGCAAGAACCAGAAGCCCAAGTTTTCCACGCGTCGGCACAACCGCTGCAAGCTATGCGGGAGGCCGCGCGGATATCTGCGGAAATTCGGCATTTGCCGCCTATGTTTTCGTGGATTGGCACTGCGCGGGGAGATTCCTGGGGTTTCGAAGTCGTCCTGGTAAGGGAGTAAGCACAATGATCGCGGGCGAGGGCGCCCGCGCCACACGAGCAACGCCGCCGCAGGTTCTCTGGCAATCATGCCGGAGCAAACGGACGGCGGAGGAGAAGCAAACGATGAGGTTGACCGATCCGGTCGCAGACATGCTGGCGCGTATTCGCAATGCGATCCGCGCCCGGCACCAGAAAGTGGATATTCCCGCTTCCAAGCTGAAGCTGGAGATTGCCCGTATTCTGAAGGAAGAGGGCTACATCGCCAACTTTAAGTCCACCGAAGACGACGGCCATAAGGTCCTGCGGGTCTATTTGAAGTACAGCAACAACAACGAGGCGGCGATCTCGAATGTGGAGCGCGTGTCGCGCCCGGGGTGCCGCGTCTATGTCCGGCGCAGCGAGATTCCTCGCGTGCTGGGCGGACTGGGCATCAACATTTTGACTACACCGCGCGGCGTGATGACAGGACGCCAGGCACGCAAACAAGGCGTAGGCGGAGAAGTGTTGTGCGAGGTTTGGTAGGAAACACAGCTTTCAGCTATCAGCCGTCAGCTTTCAGAAAAGACGGCGATGCTGGCCAGGTTGAAAGCTGATAGCTGAGAGCTGATAGCTTATGTCGAGAATTGGAAGAAAGCCGATCGCGCTCCCCAAAGGGGTGACGGTAAAAATCGAAGGCAACACGGTTGCCGTGCAAGGCCCAAAAGGCAAGCTGGACACGCAATTGCCCCGCGGCATCCGCATGGAGCAGCAGGACGGGCACCTGGTGGCGATTCGCGAAAACGATTCGCAATCGGCGGTGCACGGGCTGGCGCGCGCGCTGGTCAACAACGCCGTAGAAGGCGTGGCCAAGGGCTGGACGCGCGAGCTGGAAATCGTTGGCATCGGTTATCGCGCGGAGTTGAAGGGCAAGAACATGGTCGTCTTCAGCCTGGGCTACTCACATCCGATTGAGTATCCCCTGCCCTCTGGCATCGACGTCGCGATCGATCCTAAGCAGACTAAGCTGACGGTGACGGGCATCGACCGCCAAAAAGTGGGACAGGTTGCGGCGGAGATGCGCGGACTGCGTCCACCTGATCCGTACAAGAACAAAGGTGTCCGCTACGCGGGCGAGAGATTGAAGAAGAAGGTTGGAAAAACGGGAGCGAAATGACGACGTTTAGCCGAGACCATTCGACAACTTCGCTCTGCTCAGTTGCCCCAGAGCAGGCTGAAGCCCGAGCCCGGCTGGCGTCATCCCGAGCGCAGCGAGGGATCTCGCGGGTGATATGACCAAGGACTGACGCAATGCTTACACAATCATCGAAAAACGCGAACCGGCGGCATGTGCATGAGCGTATTCGCAAGAAAATTCTGGGGACTTCCCAGCGGCCGCGGCTTAATGTGTACCGTTCGTTGAACCACATTTACGTTCAGGTGATTGACGATCTAAACGGCAAGACATTGGTTTCGGCAAATTCTGCCGAGGGCAGCAAGGGCGAGCGCCGCATTGGAGGGAACGTCGCGGCTGCCAAGACGGTTGGAAAGAACATCGCTGAACGCGCCAAGGCGAAGGGAATCACGAAAGTTGTATTCGACCGTGGCGGCTACATTTATCACGGGCGCGTGAAGGCTTTGGCTGATGCAGCGCGCGAGGCGGGATTGCAATTCTAGGTTTACGTAGGGACAGCCGCCCTCGGCTGTCCGCGTCGAGCGCAGCTCAGCAGATTTGAAGGAAACGAGAGTAAGGATGCCAATAGTCACAAAAAAGCTCGATGCTGGTTCGTATCAGCTTAAGGATCAGGTAGTCGCGATCAATCGTGTCACCAAGGTTGTCAAAGGAGGTAAGAATCTCTCCTTTGCCGCGCTGGTGGTGGTGGGAGATCCCAGCGCCGCCGTGGTCGGATATGGCTCGGGGAAGGCGAAGGAAGTTCCCCAGGCGATCCGCAAGGGGATCGAATCGGCGAAGAAGAATCTGGTGCGCGTGAATCTCACGCAGACCTCGATTCCGCATACGGTGATGGGACGGTTCGGCTCGGGGATGGTTTTACTCAAACCTGCGCCGGAAGGCACGGGCGTGATCGCGGGAGGAGCGGTGCGGGCGGTGATGACATCGGCTGGGGTGCAGAATGTGCTGACCAAGTCGATTGGAACCACCAATCCGCATAACGTGATTAAGGCGACGTTTGATGCTTTGAAGCGGCTGAAGAATAGAGAAGAAGTTGCGGCGCTTCGCGGCAAGTCGGCAGAGGAGTTATAGCGGCGAAGACGGACGCTACGAGGTAACAAATGGCGAAGAAATCAGATCAGAGCGGCGCGAAGCTGCAACTGAAGTGGGTGCGGTCGGCGATTTGCGCTCCGGTAAAACACAAGAAAGTGGTTAAGGGCCTGGGCTTCACGCGCCTGAATCAAGTGATTGAGCGCCCCGATACGCCTGCGATTCGCGGTATGGTGGCGAAAGTGCCGCATCTAGTTGAGATTGTCCAGTAAGGTGCTGACAGCTGAAAGCTGACAGCTGAGAGCTTGTTTATGAATCTTTCCAATATTCGAGCACCGAAGAAGGCAGCGGAAAACAAGAAGCGCGTGGGGCGCGGCATGGGTTCGGGGATGGGCAAGACGTCCACCCGAGGGCACAAAGGCCAGCGCTCGCGCAGCGGATCGCGCATGATGCGCGGATTTGAAGGCGGCCAGATGCCACTGCATCGCCGCATGCCCAAGCGGGGCTTCACGAATATTTTCCGTAAGGAATACAACATCGTCAGCCTGGAAAGGCTGGTTGCGCTCGGTGAGACGAACATCACTCCCGATGTGCTGCGCAAAGCGGGAGTGATTAAGACCAAGCATCCGGTGAAAATTCTGGGTGATGGCGAACTGTCGAGTGCGCTCACAGTACAGGCGCACAAGTTCTCCAAATCCGCTCAGGAAAAGATCACCAAGGCGGGTGGCACGGTCGAGGTGTTGCCGTAATGAATTCCATTGAAGCTGTCAGCTTTCAGTTTTCAGCCATTAGAATAATCTGATCTTTTTGGCTGAAAGCCGACAGCTGACTGCTGAGAGCTTTTTTATGTTTGAGAAGTTAGCCAACATCTTTCGCATTCCAGACCTGCGCAAACGAATCCTGTTTACGCTGGGCCTGCTGGCCGTATATCGGCTTGGCGGGCATATTCCAACGCCGGGTGTAAATGCAGACAAGCTGCAACAATTTTTTGAGCAGAACCGGGGAACGTTTCTCGGGTTTGTTGACCTTTTTTCCGGCGGGCAGTTGCGGCGGCTGACGATTTTTGCGCTGGGAATCATGCCGTACATCACGGCATCGATCATTTTGCAATTGCTGACGGTAGTCTACGAGCCGCTGGCAAAGCTGCAAAAAGAAGGCGAGCTGGGGCGCAAGAAGATTACCCAGTGGACGCGTTATCTGACGTTCGGTTTAAGTTCGGTGCAATCGTTTGGAATCGCGATTGGCCTGGAAAAAGCGGGAGACTTCGTGGTGAACCCCGGGTGGGGTTTCCGTTTGATGACTATGCTGACGCTGACTACGGGCAGCGTGTTCATCATGTGGCTGGGCGAACAGATTACCGAACGCGGCGTTGGGAATGGGATGTCACTGCTGATTTTTGCCGGCATTGTGGTGGGTTTGCCGCGCGGTGTCGCTGACCTTATCGACAAGATAAAGACGGATGCCTGGGGCGCATTCACCGCGCCCGCGATGATCCTTCTGGTCGCACTGATGATCGTGATCGTTGCGTTCATTGTGTACGTGGAGCGCAGTGAGCGCCGGATTCCGGTGCAATACGCGAAGCGTGTAGTTGGCCGCAAGGTGATGGGCGGACAATCGACGCACTTGCCGCTGCGTGTGAACGCTGGCGGCGTGATGCCGGTGATTTTTGCGTCATCGATTTTGACGCTTCCGCAGACAGTGGGCTACGGACTCCGCAATAACCGCTACTTCGGTGACATGATTCATGCCCTCGGTTGGGGCGAACCGCTCTACACGTTTCTATACGCGGTTGGGATCATCTTTTTCGCGTACTTCTACGTTTCCATTGTCTTCAACCCCAACGAGGTTGCGGACAACATGCGGAAGTATGGCGGATTTATTCCCGGTATTCGCCCCGGCAAGCGGACAGCCGATCACATCAACGAGATTTTGACGCGAATCACGCTGGTGGGAGCGCTTTATCTAATCATCATTTCGTTCATTCCGGAGTGGATGATCACAGGCATTCACCTGAACCATTTACCGGGCGCAGTTGGAGCATTTTTTGAGCGGTTGCCTACCTGGGTCACGAATGGTTTAGGCGTGAACTTTTACTTTGGCGGAACGTCGTTGCTGATCGTCGTGGGCGTGGCGATGGACACCGTGACGCAGATCGAGGCGCAACTCATCATGCGCCACTATGACGGATTTACGCCGCGCAGCGGACGCATTCGTGGTCGCCGCAACTGGTCATGAGTGATGGAAGTCACGCGTCGAAAACCGCGCACGGTGGAGCTTCCGCTCGGAACGCGAGCTGACCGGAGAAGGGCCGGAACCGGGGAGTGATGGGGGCCAGTTCGACGATGGAGCGGATCGCTCGCGGTATCGGACCCGTCATCCTGCTGGGATCGCCGGGTGCAGGTAAGGGAACGCAGGCCAAGCGAATCGCCGAACGCTATGGCATCCCGCAGATCTCCACGGGAGACATTCTGCGGGAACACGTCCAGCGCGGCACGGAGCTGGGGGTCCAAGCGAAAGACGTTATGGCTCGCGGCGAATTGGTTCCCGACGAGCTGATGTACGGCATGGTGGCCTGGCGTTTGCGCCACGTAGATTGTGAGCGCGGTTTTATTCTCGATGGATTTCCACGCACACCGGCCCAGGCCGGATGGCTGGACGCGTTTTTGGAGCACGAGTTCTTTGAAAACCAGCACCGCGGGC
Organism: Terriglobales bacterium; assembly: GCA_036725905.1. GTDB lineage: Bacteria > Acidobacteriota > Terriglobia > Terriglobales > Acidobacteriaceae > QIAB01. The sequence goes on along the minus strand of DAIMDJ010000020.1, from coordinate 5,119 downwards.
AGTGTCTGCCGATTGTGATCCGGATTGATGTCGACTATAATCAATTACTACGCCGTCTTACCGGACGCCGTTCCTGTCCCGTCTGCGGAAGGATCTACAACATCTACTCCCAGCCGCCCCGTGTCGCCGACGCTTGCGATGTCGATGGTTCCAAGCTGGTGATCCGCAATGATGACCGCGAGGAAGTCATACGGGAGCGCCTGACCGCTTACGAGCTTCAGACCAAACCTGTGGCCGAGTACTACGAGTGCAAGGGACGCCTGGTTTCAGTCAACGGGGACCTGCCGGTGGATGAAGTAACGCGGCAAATAGTGCGGTTGATCGAGAACCACCGCGCGGATGCAGCGGACGGCGGTTGAGCATGGCGATTGTTTGTAAATCGGCAGCGGAAATTGACAAGATGCGGCGCAGTGGCCGCATTGTCCGGGAAGTGCTCGATGAAGTGAGCACGCTGGTAAAGCCGGGCGCGACTACGATGGATCTGGAGCACGCAGCCGAGCGCAAGATCAAAGAATTGGGCGCAAAGCCGGCTTTCAAGGGTTATTACGATTACCCGTGCGTGCTTTGTACTTCGATCAACGAAGAGATCGTACACGGAATTCCGTCTGAAAAGCGGGCGCTGAAGGCCGGAGACATTGTTTCCATCGATTGCGGCGTTGTCCTCGATGGCTATTACGGTGACGCGGCGATTACCGTTCCGGTCGATGGATTGCTCACTCCGGAGCTGAGCAAGTTGCTCGAAGTTACGAAGAAGGCGCTCTATCGCGGCATTGAGGCAACCCGAATTGGGAATGCCGTCGGCGATGTCGGCGCAGCGGTGCAGGAATTTGTTGAGGCCAATGGTTTCAGCGTAGTGCGTGAGTTTGTGGGACACGGCATTGGAACCAAGTTGCACGAAGAGCCGCAGGTTCCGAACTTTGGAACTCGCGGCCACGGAGCGCGGCTGCGCGATGGCATGGTGCTGGCCATCGAGCCGATGGTGAACTCCGGCAAGCCCGGAACGCGTGTGCTCGATGATAAGTGGACGGCAGTGACCGCTGATGGCAGCTACAGCGCGCATTTTGAACACTGCGTTGCGGTTACGAAAGATGGTCCAGTGATTTTGACGCAGTAAAAGCTGTTAGCCGTCAGCTATTAGCGCTCAGCTTGATTCAAGCCGGGAGCTTGTAAAGGCTGTCAGCTATCGGACGGTCAGTTTTCAGTGCGGCTGAGAGCTGAAAGCTGAGAGCTGAAAGCTAAACACAAGGAGTCAATGAGCAAAGAAGACGCGATTGAGGTAATGGCGACTGTGGTTGAGCCGCTGCCAAATGCCATGTTCCGGGTGGAATTGGAAAACAAGCATCAGGTCCTGGCGCACGTTTCCGGCAAGATGCGCAAGAATTTCATTCGTATTCTTCCGGGAGACAAAGTTGCGGTCGAGCTCTCGCCCTATGATCTGAATCGCGGGCGAATCGTATATCGATACAAATGAATCAATATGCAGTTGGGCTAACAGCTAGCGATTAAGGACGAGTAAATGAAAGTTAGGGCATCAGTTAAGAAAATTTGCGATAAGTGCAAGATCATTCACCGCAAGGGTGTGGTGCGGGTGATCTGTACGAATTCAAAGCATAAGCAACGTCAAGGATAAGGACTATGGCTCGCATTGCAGGCATTGATCTTCCGCGTCAGAAGCGCGTGAATATTGCGTTGACTTACATTTATGGAATCGGCCAACCACGCTCGGCGCGAATTCTCGGTGAGGCCAAAGTGGACCCGATGAAGAAGGTTCAGGATTTGGGCGAGGACGAAGTTAACCGCATTCGCCAGGTGATTGAAGGTGAAGGCATGGTGGAAGGCGACCTCCGCAAGGAGGTTTCGATGAACATCAAGCGGCTCATCGAAATCGGTTCGTATCGCGGATATCGCCATCGCCGGAACCTGCCGGTTCGCGGACAGCGGACGCACACCAACGCGCGCACCCGCAAGGGACCGCGCAAAGGCACAGTGGCAATTAAAAGGAAAGCGGCGGCCAAAACATAAAAGCGGTTGCTAGTGGCTGGTGACTAGAAGCCACTAACCGGTAATCACTGGACACTAACTATGGCAAAACCAGCAGCGGCAGGAGCTGGCGCCGGAGCGGCGCCGGAGAAAAAAGGCAAAAAGAAAACATTCAAGAAGAAGGAGCGCAAACATGTTCCGCATGGCGTGGTGCACATACAAGCCTCCTTCAACAACACGATCGTGACCATTTCCGATCAGGCGGGCAACGTGCTCTCCTGGAAAAGCTCCGGGTCGCTTGGATTCCGCGGTTCGCGCAAGGGCACGCCCTTCGCGGCGCAGCAGGCTGCAATGAACGCGGCCAATATGGCTCGCGATCACGGGGTCCGCAGCGTGGAAGTGCGCGTGAGCGGGCCAGGATCGGGGCGAGAGTCGGCGATTCGCGCGCTATCGGCCGCAGGCATTGAGGTGCGCACGATTCGTGACGCCACGCCAATCCCGCACAACGGCTGCCGTCCGCCGAAGCGTAGAAGAGTGTAAGAAAGTGGGTAGTGGGTAGTTGTTGGTGCCTAGCCACTGACCACTAACCACTAGCAACTAATTTCAACCGGGAAGAAAGGTTTGCCAGACCCGTAAACCGGTTCTAAGAAGGAGAAGAAACTTGGCACGTTACAAAGATGCAGTTTGCCGTCTATGTCGCCGGGAGGGAATGAAGCTGTTCCTCAAAGGCGCGAAATGCTTCAGCGACAAATGTCCTGTCGAGAAGCGCAACTTTGCTCCCGGACAACACGGGAAAGACCGCAAGGCTAAAATCGTAGGCTACGGTTTGCAATTGCGGGAGAAGCAAAAAGCCAAACGCATTTACTTCACGCAGGAAGGGCAGTTCCGCAATTATTTCGAGAAGGCGGCACGCACCAAAGGCGTGACCGGGGCTATGCTGTTACAGCAGCTCGAGCGGCGTTTGGACAATGTGGTGTATCGCCTTGGTTTCGGGATTTCCCGCCGCCAGGCGCGGCAATTAGTACGCCATGGCCACGTTGCGGTGAACGGCCGGAAAGTGAATATCCCGTCCTACCAGGTGAGCGTGGGCGAGGAGATCGCGATTCGCGAAAACAGCCGCAAGCTGCCAATCCTGGAGATTGCGAAGGAGTTCGCCAGCCACCAGAACGCGCCCACGTGGCTGGACATAGATCGCGACAATTACAAGGGCCGCGTGCTGGCGCTGCCAAAACGCGAAGATATTCAGTTGCCGGTCAACGAACAGTTGATTGTGGAACTGTATAGCAAATAAAAGTTAGAGAGTGTAGGGACAGCCGCCCTCGGCTGTCCGAGCAAAGCTCGGCTAGAAGTTAGTAGTTGTTTAGCGGTCCATTATTTTCGAGCCAGATCAGCCTTCTCGAGACGCTTGACCGGAATCGGGCCCGGTTCCGGAATGCCTCGGTTGAGCCCAATGGCCGAAGAGGAGAATACTTAATGCTTTGGAAAGGTTTTCAGAAACCAAAACGTCTCGCGGTCGATACTTCAACCTTAACCGACAAGTACGGGATTTTCTGGGCGCAGCCTTTTGAGCGCGGATTCGGTACCACCATCGGCAACGCCCTTCGCCGCGTGCTGCTCTCGTCGATCGAAGGTGCAGCCGTTACTGCGGTGAAAATCGAAGGCGTCCTGCACGAATTTCAATCAATTCCCGGAGTTGTTGAAGACGCAACCGACATCATCCTCAACCTGAAGCAGATCCCGTTCAAGTTGAGCGGCGACGCTCCGAAGGCGATTTACCTGCGCGCCGATACGCCCGGCGTGGTTACATCCGGCATGATCGAAGCCGATGCGGACGTGGAAGTACTCGACAAAGACGTGTACGTCGCGACCGTCAGCGAAGGCGGCAAACTGGATATGGAAATGCGCTTGAAACGCGGGCGCGGCTATGTTTCAGCGGATAAGAACTTCGATGACGACCTCGGCATTGGATTTATTCCCATCGATTCGGTTCATTCGCCGGTGCGCAAGTGCAACTACACAGTGGAAGCAGCACGCCTCGGGCAGATTACCGATTATGACAAGCTGACCCTTGAAGTGTGGACGAACGGCTCGATTACTCCGGCCGACTCGATTGGTTTGTCGGCGAAGCTGCTGAAGGACCACATGAATATCTTCATCAACTTCGAGGAGGATATCGAGACGGCGACTTCCATAGAAGATCGCAAGCCGGAGATCAAGAACGAGAATCTGAATCGTTCGGTCGAGGAGCTTGAGCTTTCGGTGCGCAGTTACAACTGCCTGAAGAATGCGAATATTCAGACGATTGGCGAGCTGGTGCAGAAGACCGAAGCCGAAATGCTGAAGACCAAGAACTTCGGGCGCAAGTCGCTGAACGAGATCAAAGAGATCTTGACTTCGATGGGACTCAGCCTGGGAATGAAGATTGACGAGCACGGAAACGCGGTGCCGGGACCGACTTCAAACCAGATTCTGCCGGCATCGGCTTACGGTCCGGATGACCAGTTCTAGAACTCGGTGATTAGTGGCTAGTGAATAGACTGGCCACTTCTCACTGAACCACAGAGGATTTTTCATGCGTCACAAAGTAGCAGGATGGAAATTAGGCCGCACCACGTCGCACCGCCGCTCATTGCTGCGGAATCTTGCGACTTCGCTAATCCTCGAGGAGCGCATCGAAACAACCGTGCCCAAGGCGAAGGCTTTACGGCCACGGGTTGAAAAGATGATTACTCTCGGCAAACGCGGCGACCTTGCCGCCCGGCGCAAGGCAGGGGCTTATCTCATGACCCGCGAAGCCGTGAATAAGCTGTTTGACACCATTGGCCCTCGTTTTGGCGACCGCGAGGGAGGCTTCCTGAGGATTGTCCGTGCAGGATGGCAGAAGGGCGACGGCGCTGAGAAGGCGTTCATCGAACTGCTGGGCAGCGAGAAATTGCAGGAAGAAAAACGCCAGAAGCGTGCCGAGACCCGTGCCAAGCGTACCGCTGAAGCCAAGAAGGCGATGGAAGAAGCGGAGACGCAGGCGGGAGCAGCCGAACCTGCCGAAGGCGGCGAAAAGAAAGAATAGTTCGAAGTTTATGCGATCCGAAGGGACGGGCGAATCGCTCGTCCCTGTGTTTTTGTCTGCTGGTACATGTCC
>DAIMDJ010000019.1:13514-15968 GCA_036725905.1 Terriglobales bacterium | reverse complement strand
CGAAAGGCAATCCAAACAACGCAGCCGTGAGCGGATATTGCTCGAGAGGCGTCTCGTATGGATTCTTCCCCGCTAGGAGATGCTGCGCGGCACGGATCGCCCAAGTGAAGTCTGCCGCTCCCTGATGCAGCCGCGTGAGGACGGCCCAGCAGAACACGGCACTCGCAACTCCAATTACGACGGAGATGAGGATCCGCAACCGCATAGGCGTGGTCCGCATAAGTTGTAACATGGGTGCGCATTTACTCTCTTAGCAGGTTGCGGAAAAACTCGCGAAAGCAGATTCCTCACCGCTAAAGCGGTTCGGAATGACAAAAAGTAAAAGGTTTAGGCGGTACCAGTAAACTCATGCCGTTGCCAAATAGGTTCCAAACCAGAGTTTCTCCGGAGCCTGCTAGACCATCATCCGGATATTCCATATTCGGTCTACTGATTGCTGTGCTTCTGGCCGCAAGCATGTTGTGGTACGTACAAAATTTGCTGATCCCTTATCAGCGTGCCGACGCCGCGGCTCATGGGCGTCCGCGTGGCAATCTCTCCGACCTATACCCGCGGTGGTTAGGCGCACGCGAGTTCCTGCTGCACCATCGCAATCCCTACAGCCCAGAAGTCACACGCGAAATTGAGACTGGGTATTACGGCCGCACGCTTGATCCAGGCCGGGTGGAGGATCCACGCGATCAGCAAGGATTTGCGTATCCCGTGTACGTCGTTTTTCTTCTTGCTCCTACCGTGCACTTGCCGTTTCCGGCGGTGCAGGAAGGCTTCCGCTGGGTGTTGGTTGGTCTAACCGTCGCGTCAGTCCCACTCTGGTTGGCTGCTCTGCGCTGGCGCTCTTCGCCCATGGTGTTTACGGCAGTGGTTGTCCTTGCCATGGGCAGCTTCCCCATCGTCCAGGGGATCAAGCTTCAGCAATTAAGCTTGCTGGTAGCTGCGCTAATCGCAGCATGTATGGCTTCAATTGCAGCCGGGCATCTGGTGGCAGCGGGAGTTTTGCTCGCCTTGGCGACAATCAAGCCGCAACTCGCTGCCCCCCTAGCCGGGTGGCTGATTCTCTGGGGGCTGGGCGATTGGCAGCAACGCAAGGGACTGATCTGGGGATTCGCCATCACATTGATGACTCTGCTTGGAGCCGCGCAGTACGTTTTGCCGGGATGGATCTCAGACTTCTACAGGGCAGTAGTGGCTTATCGCAAATACACTGCCGGGTCTGGATCTCTCCTCGATACGCTGATAACGCCAGGTTGGGGCAAAGTGTTGAGCCTCATCATCGGGGTTGCCTTGGCCTGCATCTGCTGGCGTTTGCGCCATGAGGAAGCGAATTCGTTTGCGTTCGCATTGATTTCGTCACTCGTGCTCGCGGCAACGGTTGTGATCGTGCCCATGGTGGCGCCATACAATCAGGCGCTGCTGCTGCCGGGAATCTTTCTCCTCGTTCGTGAAGGCGCGCTGATATGGAGTAAGAATCGCTTGGCCCGGTTCAGTTGCTTAGCGGCTGCGCTTTTAGTGTTGTGGCCGTGGGTAGCGACAGTCTCTTTAGCCCTGGCGTCAATTGCGCTGCCAGCGGCCTCGCTGGAGCGCGCCTGGGCGGTGCCGTTGTATACCAGCCTCGGCATCCCCCTTGGAATTCTGGGATTACTGTGTTTCTTGGTCAGAGATTTGTTCGAATCGCAAGAGAAATTCTCTTGAGCTCGGCGTAGCAGCTCAGGAACAAGAACAAGATCGGAATCGCCACGTACGCATATGAATGCGCGGCCAAAAGAAACAGGTGCAGCGGGGGCAGATATAAAATCACGAGGCTGGCGACCAGAATCATGCGCAGCCACTTTGAAATGTGATGAGTAGCCAGGACGTAGGTTGAGATCATAGTCATCGGGACAAGAAGAAGACTGAGATCGTGCGGGCTAAGGTGATAGCCCACTAGCAATGAGGTGAGCACGGAACTCGCAAACAGGAGCGCGGTGGCTTGGGGTTGCATGCGAGCCAGGATGCTGCTACGCACTGCGATCGAGAGCAGCAGAATGGACACAGCAATTGTCAGTGCCAGGGAAACTGACTTCGATCCAGGAATGCTCAGTGCGGCTAATCCGCGTAAATTTGGCATCTGCCGCGGATGAATGCCAGAGAACGGCAGACTGGGCAAAGCCAAGAGGAAGCGGGGATACGCTATAAGAAATCCAGGGCCGCAGATTGCCACCGAAATCAAGATCAGAACCACGCCAAAAAGAAGAAAGCCCAGCAGAAATCTCTTGGTTCGATTAACCACAAGAATCAGCGCGAGCGGAAAAATCAGATGGAACTTGAATAACCCACACGCGAGCAGGCAACCTGCAAGAAATTCGTTGCCTCGAGTCAAAGCTGCAAAACTCATGGCAACGAAAAACAGCAACAGCACGGAATCCTGGCCTTGCAATAGATTCAGCAGCACCGGAGCGAACACCAGAAACAACGCCA
>DAIMDJ010000019.1:0-13414 GCA_036725905.1 Terriglobales bacterium | reverse complement strand
TCAGGAAAATCAGTGCCCTTTTCCATCTCCGGGAAACGATGGGCAAGATAAATGGCAATCAGCGCGAGTGCCGCCAGCAGGAGAAAATTCTTCGCCAGGTCCGGCATTCTCGAAGCGCCAGGCTTGTAGACCTTAATTCGCACGTGCGGGCAGTCTATCCAAGTGTTCGCAAGTGTGCCATCCGATTTGTCGGCATCACTTGCATCGCCTCGGACGACGGGTTAGGCTTCTCAAACGCTCTTGCTTCCCCGGTGTGTCGGAGGGCACAGGATGAACTTGAAGATAGAAACGCACGTGGCGGATGGAGTGACAATTGTTTCCTGTCACGGTCGCATCATGTTCGGGGAAGAAGCCACTTCTCTGCGGGAGACCCTCAAGAAGGTCTTAAGTTCCAACCGGCACGTCGTGTTGAATCTTGCTGGGGTCACCTACGTTGATAGCGGCGGCCTGGGAACCCTCGTCGGTGTGTATTCATCGGCTCGAGCGGGCGGCGCAGATATTAAATTGACCGGCCTTGGGCAACGGTTGAGAGATGTGCTGCAGATCACCAAGTTGGCTACCGTCTTCGAGGTGTACGACAGTGAGCAGCAGGCGATTGCCGCATTCCAACGCGGTGGTGTTTGAGGTGATGGTGGCTAGTCTGGCCTTACTAGGCGGCATAAATCCGGCTTTCCCCGCTGCCATGATTCTCGTAACATAGGTGACATTCGTCCGCCGCGCGTCTATGGCTCTTCAACCCATTACCGGTCCATCATCATCGCCGGGATCAGGCGTTTTCCCTACGCTGGTTTTCGTGCAGGGCAACGAGCAGCGCACCATCAATCTCGATCACAGCCCGTTCAGCGTCGGGCGCAAAGTAGATAAGGATTTGGTAATTGCCGATCCGCGTGTCTCGCGCGATCATGCGCTGATAACGTCCGATAACGGCCAATTCTATGTGCTCGATCAGGGCAGCAAACACGGAACGTTCGTCAATGGCGAACGCGTGCAACGCAAGAACCTGGAACGAAATGACCGGCTGGAATTTGGCGTTCGCGATGTCGCGTACGTCATTTTTAATCCTGAACATGCAACTTCCAATACGGCGCGCGAATTCCTGAACCAAATTTCGGGAATTCATATTTCGTCCGAGAGCACCGATCTCGAAAAGCTGACGCTGTTTCTGGAAGCCGCGCGCAAGCTGAACACTACCGGTGTGCTGGATGAGATTCTGGTTACCCTGCTCGATGCAACGTTAAAGCTCACGCGGGGCGAGCGGGGCTACGTCTTCCTGAAGGCTGACGATGGGGCGCTGCGGCTCGCCGCGGGCCGCAATTCCAAGGGCGAACCGCTGTTGGACGACAAGACTATTTCTCATTCCATCCTCGAAGATGCCCTCAAGGCCAATTCGGAGTTTGTGATTACAGATACCAGCAAATCACTCGATCTGGCTGGGCGGCAGAGCATCGTCGCCTACGATCTGCGTACGGTGATTTGCATTCCTTTGCGTAAACCGCAGGTGCAAACCTCACGAGACATGCAGGTCCCAATTGCGCCTCCGTCGGGCGAGGCCATGGGAGTGCTGTACGTGGATTCGCGTTTCGCTTCGCGCGACATTTCCAGCGTTAGCAACGAAATTCTACGGGTCATTGCGATCGAAGCAGCCTCGTTAATCGAGAATGCGCGTCTGGTGCAAGCGGAGGAGGCGGCGCGGCGCTATCAGCAGGAGCTTTCGATCGCGGCTTCCATACAGCAGCGCCTTATGGCCGTGACGATCCCAGACGTTCCGTTCGCGCGCCTGCAGGGCCGAAACCTTTCTTGCAAAGAGATTGGAGGCGATTTCTTCGACGCAGTGAATACCGAAGAGGGTTTGGCGGTCGTCCTGGCCGACGTGAGCGGAAAGGGAGTTTCCGCGGCTCTGCTCGCCTCCCAGCTTCAGGGAATGATCTATGCCCAGCTCACTGCAGGAATGCCGTTAATTGAGATTGTCACCGCAGCGAACCGTTTCTTTACGCACAAGCACATCGGCGAAAAGTATGCGACGCTAATCATGGCGCGAATTCGGCGTGACGGGGAGCTCGAATACGTCAATTGCGGGCATGTGCCACCTTTGTTGGTGTGCAACCATGAGGTAATCCGGCCACCGCACGGAAATCTTCCGGTTGGACTGTTGGCGGACGCGACCTACGAGAGCGATCATTGCAGCCTGCATGCCGGCGACCGATTGATTCTGGTAACGGACGGAGTCACCGAGGCCGAGAACGCGCGCGGAGATTTCTTTGAGGACTCCCGGTTGGAAGCTGTAGCGGCAAAAAGCACAAGCCTGGAAGACATCTTCTCTGCAGTCGCGAATTTTTGCGGTGGCACACCATTGAGCGACGATTGCACCGTGGTGGAACTTGTTTACTCGGGGTAGACTGCGTGTAGAAAATTTGTGTTCCGCCTACAAACGCTGGCTCTGATGCGGACGTATACAGAATTCTGGAGCGAGTGCTCGCGGTACATGACGCTTCTTACACCGCAACCGTAACGGATGTTTCGGTGCGCGTCACGGGCCTATACAGCGTGTCGCGCTCGATTGGCTCACGTCCAGCTTCCCGGATCAGGCGTACTAATTCCTGCCGCCGCATTCCTTGCGGCGTGGTTGCGCCCGCATCGTGATAGATCTTTTCCTCGATCACCGTGCCATCGATGTCGTCGGCGCCGAAGCGCAAGGAAATCTGCGCAATCTTCGGGGTCATCATCTGCCAATAGGCTTTGATATGCGGGAAATTATCCAGCACCAGCCGGCTGACAGAAATCTGCTTGATGTCGAGCATGCCGGTGGTTTTTGGCAGATGCTGTAACGGCGTGTTGTCAGGATGGAATGCGAGAGGGATAAACGTTTGGAACCCGTTGGTCTCGTCCTGAAGCGCACGCAACTTCATCAGATGGTCTACCCGGTCTTCATCGGTTTCGATGTGACCATACAGCATGGTGGCATTTGATTTGAGCCCGATCTGGTGGGCCGTGCGCGCGGTTTCCAGCCACTGGTCGCCATCAATCTTGTGATCGCAGATGACGTGGCGGACGCTATCAGCAAAGATCTCTGCGCCGCCGCCCGGAAGTGAGTCCACGCCCGCTTGCTTTAGCTCCTGCAGGGTCTCACGAATGGCAAGCTTGGCGCGTTTGGCCAGATATGCCACCTCCACCATGGTGAACGCCTTCAGATGAACCTGCGGAAAGCGTTCCTTCAAACCGGAAATTAGATCCAGAAAATACTGGAATGGCAGATCAGGATGCAGCCCGCCCACGATGTGAAACTCGGTCACCGCCTCCGTATAGCCGGAAGCCGCGGTCTGAAACGCTTCCTCGAGTGCCATGGTGTAGGCGCCGGGTGCATCTTTTTTGCGCCCAAAAGCACACAGCCGGCAGGCTGCCACGCATACATTCGTCGGATTAATGTGGCGGTTGACGTTGAAGTAAGTCTTATCGCCGTGCATCCGCTCCCGAACGTGGTTTGCCATCCAACCAAGGGCCAGGATGTCGCCCGTGCGGTAAAGCATTAGCGCATCATCGGCGCTCAAGCGATCCCGAGCAAGAACCTTCTCGTAGATCGGCTGGAGCTGCAGGTCGTCGGTTTGAAATGGATGCGAGCCTGGCATTGAATTGATAATACCGCAGCGCGGGCTACGATGGCAGAATCTCAGCCCTTCGCGGTGTGAAACATCAGATCCCCTGCAACGAACAGGAAGAACACTACCGATATGACCCCGTTCATGGTGAAGAACGCAGCATTAAGACGAGAGAGATCATGGGGTGAAACCAGGGAGTGCTCGTACCCCAACAACACCGCGACCAGACCGACCCCGGCAATTGCCAGTTTCCCTAATCCAAAAACTGCAATTAGGGCGATCAGCAAAAGCAGCATTAAAATGTGGAACGCTCGCGCGATCCACAGCGATTTCCCAATACCACAATAACGGGGAATAGAGTGCAATCCGGTCTGCAAATCGAATTCGTAATCCTGGCAACTGTAGAGGACATCGAAGCCACCCACCCAAAAAGTGACTGCGGCAGTAAGCAGCAGAATGCGGGGGTCCAATGATCCCCGCACTGCGATCCACGCGGCCGCCGGCGCGATCCCCAACGCGAATCCAAGGATCAGATGCGACCAGCGTGTGAAGCGTTTGGTATAGGAATAGAGCAACAGAATGCCCAGAGCGACCGGAGAGAGCGCGAAGGCAAGACGATTCAACTGCCAGGCAGCGAGCACAAACACGGCGCAACTCACGACGACAAACGTGCTTACAAAACCATGCGTAAGTGTGCCGGTCGGAAGCGCTCGTGTTTGCGTACGCGGATTTGCGGCATCAATCGCGGCATCCGCCAAGCGGTTAAAGGCCATCGCAGCCGAACGCGCAGCAACCATGGCCACGATAATCCAAGCAAGTTGATGAACGGTAGGAAGTCCGCGGGCGGCTAACATGGCGCCGCATAACGCAAAAGGGAGAGCAAACACAGAGTGCTCCCACTTGATCATCTCCAAGGTCACACCAAGATTGCGCAAGAGTGACACTACGAAGATTCTAAAGCAGAGGAGCGAAAGGCGTGCAACTTAGGTCGAAGTGTAGCCTTCGCCCGCGACCAGCGGCACGAACCGGCAACCATCCAATCTGTGCACTATTGGACGGCCTCCCTCTTTGATCACTAGCTGCAATTCCTGCGCATCAGGAGGTCCAACTGGAATCACCATGCGCCCGTCCTCACCGAGTTGGTCGATCAGGGCGGCAGGAATCTGCGAAGCAGCGGCCGAAACGACAATGCCGTCATACGGCGCGAAATCAGGCAGCCCCTGGGTACCATCACCAACCAGCACGGTCACATTATGGTATCCGAGCCGCGCAAGTGTATCTTCAGCCTGCCGCGCCAGCCGGGCATGCCGCTCAACGGAGTAAACCTGTGCTGCCAACTCAGCCAGCAACGCAGTCATGTAGCCGGATCCTGTACCCACCTCGAGCACCTTTGCCGAAGGCTCCAGCTTCAGCACCTCCAACATTAAGGCGACGATGTAGGGCTGCGAGACGGTCTGGCCTTCCGCAATTGGGATGGGATGATCTCCGTAGGCCTGCTCGCGGTAGCGCTCGCTTACGAACTCATGCCGTGGAACGCGGGCCATCGCGCTAAGAACCCGCTGATCGCGAATCCCGCGAGCCATGAGCTGCGTCTGGACCATATTCTCGCGTTCGGCTGAAAAGCGGTCGGATTGAATCTGTGGCGCCATCACTGTCTTTTCGATGCGGCGGTGCCGGAACACGCACCTGTAAACACGGCTATTTCTTTCGTTGCCGGATTCTCACGTCGAAGCTGACCACTCCGTTCTGGTCGCGCACTCCGACTACGGAAACATTGCGGGTGACATTGTATTCCGCCTGGATGATCTGTTGGGACGTCTGCGACACGTTCGTCGTGTAGGTGAGTGTCAGGTTATCCTTCACCTGCTGCTCGATCGTCACTGCCGGCCCGGTTTGTGTCGGTGAGGTCTCTGTCGCCAGCCCCTGAGGATTAATTTTGATGCGGCTCACGCCAAACAGCCTCTGGGCACGATTGCTGACTGTCGCATTCAGAGCAGCATTCAGGATGGCGCTCGATGCTTCCTGGCTGAATGCCGTCTGATTGGACTGCTGCAGTTGCGCCGATTGCTGTGTGGTTTGCCCAAAGGCTAGCAGCGCGATTATATCTGCCGTCGGCAGAGGTGGCTCGGAGCGATAAGTTAGGCTGGGCCGATCAATGGGGCCGTTCAAATTCAGGGTGATGTCATAATCGCGAACGTGGGTCGAAGCCTGAAGATCGAGCACAGGCATGGTTGTAACAGGATTCGTAAACGTCACATCGCCGCGCTCCAGGCGATATTTGGTTCCGCTGAAATAGACCTCGCCCTCAATCACGTCGGCCCGCCCCAGCAGAACAGGTTTCGCAGCCGTACCTCGCATATGAAGATCAGCGTCCCCTGACAAGCGCACAATGGCGGTCTGCATTTGCAGCTCGGGAGCGGTTGTAATGTGCACATCGAGCCGTATTCGATTCAGCAAAGGGTTCGTCTGGGGTAAGGCGGAAGTCTGAGCCGTGCGCTCAAGGTATGCGCCGAAATCAAATCCTGGCGTCAGCGCGAGCTTGTTGACGGTGATGTCGCCGGTGAGAGCTGAAGCGGCAGGAGTGCCAGCAAAATGTAAGTCAGCATCCGCAGTGGAGCTCACGCCCGGCGGATAACGCAGGCGCACACCTTGCCCTCGAAGCGTGAGATCAAAATTGAGTTGCCGATTGTACGAGGTCGCGTACCCGCCGAACGTTACCAGCCCGCCGCCTGTACGCGCCGTGAGATTTTCAATCTGCAGGCGATCCTGATTGAAAATCAGAGACCCATTGATCTCGCTCAGCGCGCTAGGCAGATCAATGTAGGCAATCGCGCCGTTCTCAATCTGAACCTTGCCCTGCATTACCGGCTTCGCCGCATCGCCGGATACGTTCACATTCACTGTGACCAAACCTGATGAAGTGAAGTCTGGATTGAAGCTCTCGATCAGTCTGAGATTGACGCGTCCCTGCGCATGCAGATCGAGCTGGCGTTCACCGCTCAAAACCACGGTGCCGCTCGCGGACAGATCCGTTCCTTCACCGATCAGATGAAACTGATCAATTTTCAGTAGTTGGCTCGAAACAGAAAAGCGAAGCGGCCCATCATTGCGTACTTTGACGTCCTGGACATCAGCAAACAAATCGGTGAGATTGGCCGTAATTCGTAACTCTCGCGGCCTCTTCAGTGGACCCTCGAGCTGCACATTGCCGGCCAGCGCAGAATGGCCGGTCACCCGTCCGCGCAAATAGGTTCGCAGTAACGAGTCGACATCAAGGTGATTGAAATGCAGGGACAGACTGGCTGGCCAGTCGTCGCGCAAGTGAACATTCCCATTAATCTGTAATTCTGCGTTTTGAAATTGAGAGCGGGCGGTAACACGCATCTCCGGACCTTGCGTCACTACGTTGATGGTGAGATCGCCGGCAAGCTCGCGATCAAGAATAAGACCATGAAGGCTGAGGTCGGCGTTAATGACTGGTTCTTCCAGCGTTCCGGAACCGGTCGCGGTGAAGTTCATGCGGCCCTCAACGGCCACACGGCTTGTTTGCAGGACCGCTATCCGCGCCAAGTCGAAATTGTCGCCGGTCGCATTCAGGTGAAACGCATGCGTGGAGAGATTGTAAGTTGCGTCGCCAGTAACACGAGCATCCTGCTGGACTAATTGGATACTAGTTAACTGCGCCTCCCCACCCTGTAAGTGCAGCCCAGCCGTCAGCCGCTGGAAAGGCTGGCCATACAAAGTGGCGGTTGTGATTTGGATTGTGCCATCGCCTTGCGGATCTGCACGCGTGCCGGTAGCGCGAATGTGAAGGTTCATGACTCCGGTCAGCGGATAATCGTATCCCGCCAATGCAAGCACCTCTGCTGCCTCAACCTGCCTCACGTCTATGCGCGCGGTGATCGGACTGGTCTCGGTCAATTGCCGCTCTCGAAGGCCAGCGCTAACATCAAAGCCGATTTCAGCGCGTCCGCGACGCAGCACAGCGTTATGTGCAGCAAAGAGATGTGGCGAGAGTTGGACGTCCGCAACCAGCGAATCCCAACGTACTCGTTTCTCGGTTCCTTGTGACGACCGAATCAGTACCTCGAAATTTTGCGATTGCAGAGTGCCCGCAAACGCGATGTCGGAAAGTTTTCCGGTTGCGGTTCCGTTGAATGATGCTCGACCCTGCAGCGTGACCGGGATTCGCTCTTGGTACCCGGCGGCTGACAAAATTGGTTGCCACTCACCGAGATTGGTTGTGTTCAAGGAGATTTTCAGTGCAGAGGACTGGGCAAGTCTGCCCGAAGCACGGACCTGGGTCGCGCGTGTCGAGGCGGCGAATTCGGATAACTCCAGCTCATCGGCCGCAGCACGATACGTGCCGCGCGCATGCGCGGTGAGGGGCAACTGGTTGACCGTTGGATGAGCCGGAGGCACGACGTCCAACAGCAACTCCGCTTCTGCATTGTTGGGCGCGCGTCTCCAGTGAGCGTCGATGCTTCCACTCGCCGCGCCAACAAGGTTCATACGGTGAAATGGGCGGCTTGGGGTGGAAACAGCCGCTGCAATCTCAGCCATGGAAACATCTTTAATGCGGAGGTTCACCGCCCCTTGCTGCTCTTGGGATTTCTTTCCCTTCGTGAATTGTGACGAAGTCAGCCATTGAGTGATCTCTGCGCCGCCAGTAATACCTCCGCCCAGCATGCGTGCTTGCATCTGCGAAAGCGTCAGCCGATGCTGATCGAGGGAGAATTCTGCGTTCAATGACGCCCCGTGCAAGCCCACCGGCTGCTCGCGCCAGTCGAGATCTTTTACTGATAGCTTGCCGGTTGAAGAAAACTCGGCGTGAGCCCAGGTACCTCTCCCGTCTATTTGCAGAGTCCCTCGTCGAAGTTCCGAACGCCGGGCAATACCGGCGGCCTCGGCCAGATTGATGTCTGCGTCGTAATTGACCTCGATCTTCGGATCGCGAAAGTCATCAATCCGCCCGCTGACTTGCAGGCGCGAGCGCCCTGAGGTCGCCTTCAAAGATTTTATTTCGATTCCTGCCTGGGCGAGGCTGAAGTGTGCCTCCGCGGTCCAAGCTACTGGGCGGTAGCCATCGAAGTCGATGTCGGCTTTTCCGAGTAGTAAGTTGCCGTCGTACTTTTTGTGGAGCAGCGAGTACGTCATGTCAGTGGAAACATCGTGGGCAACAAAATCGAGAGGAATGCTGCGCTTGTCCCAGAAGAATTCGCCTCTCCGCAGTTCCAGATTATCGATTGAAAGTGCGAATAGCTCCTCGATCGGGGTTCTTCCCGAAGCATGGAGCAGTACGGGCTGCGGCTGATTTGTGCTCCCATCGTCGTACGTGACGATGTGGATGACGGGGTGCTCCAGCACAACCGAGTTGAAGCCAAACTCAGTTTCGAGAAGCGAAATGATTTTTAGTTCCGCGAGCAGTCGCCCCACATGCGCGTACGGAACCTCTCCTGGCGCCTCGCGCCCGTGAATCGTGAGATCACGGATTTCCACCCGCAAATGTAATGGAGTCGTACGCAAAGCTCCAAGTTCGACACGGCCTCCCGTAATACGCTCAATCTCTGATACAAGCCGGCGATGCACGGCGGCTTGAAATGAATCGGTTGTCGTGTACCAGGCTAGTGCGCCAAGAACCAGCAGGCCAGCTATCCCCAAGAACAAAACATATTTCCACACTCGGCGCCGAGGCGGGTTGGCATCGTCACTCATTGCGCCCGAACTCCTGAGCCAGGCGAGAATCCTTCCAGATGAATCTCACTTCCGGCGCGCAGGTCTTTCAGCCATGCAGTCAGAAGTTGATTCATTCTTTCTTGAGTGAGGACTTCCTTGATCTTGGGGGTGATTTCGGCGAGAGAAACGTCCGTGGCCCCGGTCTGACGAAGCTGAGGCAAAAGCTCTTGGTTATAGTAGCTTTCGATGCTCTTGGCATCTACAGTCACCGTCGGGCGAAGCCGGGCATCCACTAATCGTGTGAGATCAAGCTCTGTTCTGATTCGGCTCTCCAGGCCCTGCTGTGTCACGCCGTATCGCTCGAGCAGCGTGTGCCATTCTTGCTCACTCTGCTTTCCGGGATATTGCTGGCGAATCTCTAAGACTCGCTTCCTGACTTCTTCAAAATCGGCATTAGGTGAATCAACGCCGCGAATTTGCTCGCGCAGCAATTCCTGATCAATCAGCCGGTCTAACGAAGCTTTACGAGTTGCTGGAGTCAAGGTGCTCAATGTGTGGCCATTGATGAATGCTTCATACCGAATCTCATCCTCCCAGTCGCTCTGTAGGATGATGTGACCGTTCACGGTAGCGACGATGCGATCCACAATGTCAGTCGCACATGCTGGCAAGATGGAAGCGAACAGCGTGAAACAGCACAAGAAAATGGATATTTTCTTAAACATCAGAATGTCTGCCCAATGCTAAAGAAAACATTGAAATGGCCCGCGTGCTGCGGAACAAAGAACGGCGAAGCGGCTGGACAGGACGCGCTACGTACCGGGTTTGCCCGATCCGCCGGCTTGCTCTGACAACTGGGGAACGCCGGCGGGTTGAGATTGTATCCGAAATCGAAACGGACCGGACCAACCGGCGTCTTGTAGCGTACCCCCAAGCCGATAGCATGAGAAATATAACTGAAATCGCATTGCGACGCGGTGCTCTGTTGCAGGCACGCTGGCACGTTCTTTTGCTTCCAGCGTAGCAGATTGTGAAACATGTCGTGACTATCCGTGAAAACGTTGCCGGCGTCGTGAAAAATCGCGAAGCTCAGGTTTTCCTGAAAGAAAGGCAATGTCGGCGGCGGCATGCGAAGCTCCAAATTATTAAGAAAAATCGCGCTGCCGCCTAGCGGGAAACCCGAGGTCAGGTCGCGCGGTCCCGCCTGATTCAACCCGAAACCGCGATGGGAGTTGCCGCCACCGGAGAAAAATCGCTCGGGCAGAGGAATCAATTGCGGAGATCGACACCCGGTTGTGCTCGTGCATGTTCGCAGCGGTGGATGAATATACGTGTTACCGAAGACGTTTTCGACCCCGATGCGCGTGGAGCGCGCGAACACAAATTTCCTTTCCTGCGGCCGATTTTTCCCAAATGCATAGTAAGTGGAATTCTGCAAGAACAGCCGGCTGAAATCGGCTTCGGAGCCGAAATGGCTGTCGGCGACCCCGCCGTCGATTGTCGTGTAATTGCCTTTCGTAGTTTCCAGATCGCTGTCCCGCTTGTTGCGAATGTAGCTGAACCCTGGCATGCCCACACGTGTCGGCTGCGAGAGAAGTGGAATCAGATTTTGATTGATGGCAGCATTCACCGCGAGAACGCGCCGGAAGGTCATACGATAATCCATTACGCTCGACTTGCTGATCTTCTGCTCGGCCTGAACCGATCCTTCCAATCGTTCCGAAGTGAATGTTGCGACGTCAACAGTATTGTCGTAAAAGGTCGTAAAAGTGAGCCGCCAGCTCGGGCTGTTGAACCATCGCGGCGCGTCATAGCTCAGAAGCCCGCGCTGTTGCAAGCGTCCGGCATTCGCTTTGAAAGTGATGGTATGGTTGCGGCCGCGAAAGTTAAGCCGCGTGACGCCAAACGAAACGCGCGGGCTTACCCCCGTTTGGCCCAGCGGCTGAGTTCTGCCAACAGCAGGCTGACCGGTCTGAAATTCAAGTCCCAACCCGTAATTGAACGTGTAGCGTTTAGCTTCCTGCACGTCGACGAGCACGTTCTTCTGCCGCTCATTGCCTTCTGGATTTTGAACCGCCGTATCTACCTGGCTGAAAATTCCCAAATCGTAGAGATGCTTCTGGGTGTTCAGCATGTCAATCTGACTCAGGGGATCACCCGCCTTCACAACAATCTCGCGCTGCACTACAAACGGCCGCGTGTGGTTTAGGCCGGAAACAAACACCTGATCTACAAAAACCCGCTTCCCTTCCCGGATGGTAAAAGTCACATCCATATGATTGGGATCGCCGGGGGCCGGCTGGGCTGAGGCCTCGAAAGAAGCATCAGGGAATCCATGGTTGAAGTAATGGTTCAAAATGATTTCCCGATCTTCGGCGATTCTTGTTTGCGAAAATCCCTGGCCCGGAGACGTATTGAGCGGCGGCATGGGATCTTCAAGCGCAGCGTTACTACCTAAAATATTCAGCCTTCCCACTAACGTTTGCGGTCCTTCATCAACCTGCAGCTTAATCGCAAGCTGATTTGCTTGGCCTTCGTAGTCATCAATTACTGTGGGCGTAATCTTTACTTGGTCAAAACCGTTGTAGCGGTAGGGATTCTCTTCGAGAAGGCGGATGTCAGCGTTTAGCAATCCCTGGCTGTAGCGCCCATGCGCCAGGACTCTGCCGGCTGGCTGGACCTGCATACGCGAACGGAGCTGATCATCGGAAAACATCTTGTTTCCGATGATCTCGACCTTCACCAGCTTGTGACGCGGACCCGAATCCACAATATAGATGACCCGCAACGCATTCTCATCCGGGCCTGAGCGCTTCTGAAGTGTCACTTTCGCGTCGAAGTATCCCCGCGTCTGCATGAAATTCAGCAAATTGCGCCGGCCCTCATTGAGCAGGTCGTCGTCAAGCGCATTCTCCTCGTAAACCGGAACATTCCTTTTGAGGACGCTATGGCTGATCTTGAACCCCTCAGTCACGATTTCTACCTGCGGCCCCGGGTTAACGTCGAAGATGTAATCGACCGCGTTGGCCTCCGGGCGATAGGACTTACCAAAGAGCGCTACCTGGGCAAGCAGCCGATTCTGCTTCTCGTAGCGTTTGCGCAACCTGTCGAGTGCGCGGGTGATACGCTGCGCGGTGACCAAGTCGTCAGGGTGAATTTTAGCGATATCCTCGATTTGCGCAATTGAATAGCCGGGATTGCCATTTACCGCCATGGTCCCAACGTGCGCCTGCGGCCCAGGGCTGATTCGGAACACAATATCTATTTGCTGAGTCTCCGGGTGCTTCACTTCTGCTTCGTTGATCGTTGATTGGTAATATCCGTTCTCCTGCATGAGCTGATAGATTTTCTGAACCGCGCGGCTAATCTTCTCGCGCGTGTACAGTTCGCCAAGCTGAAGCTTGGTCGCGCTTTCCACCTGGTTGGCGGCAGGGTGCGCCGGCGTTCCTTCTACGGTAATTTCGCCAATAAAGTAATTCGTGCTAGTTACAAAATGAAGCGCCACGTTGCCGCCCACAGTACGTTCAGCTTCCACGCGAAGATCGCCAAAACGGCCACTATCATGAAGTGCCAGAATGCTTTGGCGAATGCGCTCGCGATCGAGCGGCTCGCCGACCTTCTGCGCGATTAGGTCCTGTAGTCGCGGCCACTCACTTTTGGGAATGTCGGGAAAATCTATGCTTTCCACCGTGCGCCCCTGATACGAAGCTATTGCACCCAGAACAGGTGCCGGAATCTCGTTCTGGGGTGGGTTTTCTTGAGTTTGGGCGGCGTCCTGTGCGGTTTGTTGCGAGCTTTTCTCTCCAGGGGGAGATCCCGCCCCCATAGCTGCAGCCGTGAACGCCAATCCGGCGACAGTTGTGCGCAATGCTCCCCTTAGAAGCAAACCGGTTCCTCAACGCGGATTTCGGCGGTTAACTGGTTCGATGAACCCGTATTCGGCAATGTTGTATTCGGCTGCAAATGGAACGGAACCTATAATAAAGGTTTGCGTGGTAGAAACTGGTGACCTCTTTGGAACTTGAAGAGCGATATTCGCGGCAGGTGTTGTTCCCGGGAATCGGCGCCGAAGGGCAGCACAAGCTCACCCAAGCGCGCGTAGTGATGGTGGGATGCGGCGCTACGGGTTCGGCGCTCGCTTCCCT
>DAIMDJ010000018.1:11705-16939 GCA_036725905.1 Terriglobales bacterium | reverse complement strand
CTTAGGATTTGATGGCGCTTAGATTCCCCAACTTCGACCTGATATTGCCGGGCCAGCTTCAGCGCAGTCTCGATCGCTTCCGATCCGCCTGACGTAAAGTAAACCGCGCCGCCTCTAAAACCGTCCCCGGCAAAGTCAAGCAACTCCTGCGCATACTCTTCCGCAATCGGCGTTGTGAACTGGCTGCTGTGGACGAACTCCAACTGGCGAGACTGTTTCACCATTGCGGCGGTAATTTCGCTAACCCCATGACCGATGAAGTTGACCGCTGCGGATCCGGAGAAATCAAGATATCGCTGCCCGCGTTTGTCCCAGACGTACACTCCTTCTCCACGCACGGCAGGAGGGAATGCTTTTCGGAACGACCGCTGAAGGAGCGCGGAACGCGAATATCCTTGACTTGCGCTGGAATCGGCCACGATTCGGATTATGTGGCCACTTCGGTAGGACTGTCAAAACCAGCATAACTGGGAACGACTTTGTTGCGAACGAAGTTCGTAGGGCTTACCTGCGCATCCTCATTACTTTTGGCTGGCGTGCCTTGCCCGCTGCGCCGGGACCGGCGCCGGTGGGTGGTTTGCGCATTCCTTCCAACAGGTCTTTCAGAACTACGGCATTGTTGCGCTGTTCATTCTTAGCGGCAAAGAGCAGTGTTAGCTTCTTGCGACCTGCGGCAAAGTGATAAAGTTTGGCGAGCGCATCTGCCGCTTCGGCGTTACTTAGTTCCTTGAGATAGCGCTTGCGGAATGCCGCCCATCCGTCCGGACGTGAGTGGAACCACTGCCGCAATTCGTCTGAGGGCGCCAGTTCGCGCAGCCATGCGTCTAATGCAGCCGCAGACTTTTTTACACCGCGTGGCCAGAGCCGGTCCACTAGCACCCGCGCGCCATCAGAGCGCGCTGGCTTTTCGTAAATGCGTTTCACTGCAACCGGCATAGCTTTCCTCTGTTATTTTACTTCCAGGATCGGGAATTCAGCACTCAGCGATAGCATTCGGACTGATCCCAATTGATGATGACCGTAAAGTCTCGCTTTCTATCGGCCAATCGGCAATCGAAAATTCGAAGAACAAACCTCTGCCTCTGTGCCCTTGCGGCGATCTCTCTCCTGCTGGTCGCCTGTGATGTGGAACTCCGCAAGACAGACGCGCAACTCGGTCTCAACCCACAGCAGGCTGCCGGTCGCCACATTTTCGATGAGCACTGCGAGCGCTGCCATTCCGCATACTCTACACGCGGAAAAAAAGGGCCGAGCATGAAAGGGGTCTTCAAGCGGCAGTTTCTGTCCAAGAGCGGACTGCCCGCGAATGATCAGCAGGTTGGTGACATTATCCGTTATGGCCGGAATATGATGCCGGGATATTCGCAGATCCTCAATCAACAACAAATGACCGATCTGCTCGCGTACCTGCACACGCTTTGAACGAGCAATCCAGGGACACCACGCGCGCACGTCGCACGGGGAACTCCAAAACTCGAGTTGAGCTTCAGGAACCATCGCAAAGCCTGGCTGCCTGGCCGTCGGCGAATGCGAGAACTGTAAAATAGGCAATGTGAGCACGGCAGCCATCCCAGAGATTTCCAGTCAAAATTCTGCATCTGGTCCCGGCTTCAATTTGTCGCAGCGTATTCTGCTTTGGCTGATCACTTGGGCTGGGTTTCTCGTGGTCCGGCTGATCGGACCAACACTGCGTTTTTCGGTTTCCTGGGAGGATGGCGCTCCCGCAAGCCTGGAAGAGCGGCCTCTGATCTATTCGTTCTGGCATAGCTGCATGATTCCGGCTATGTATCTGTGGCGCAACCTGCAAGTGCGGGTCATGAGCAGCGACAGTTTTGACGGCGAGTACACCGGACGCATTATGCGCAAATTCGGCTTTGTAAAGATTCGCGGCTCCAGCAGCAAGGGAGCCGTCAAGGCGCTGCTCTCCATGCGCCGCGAGCTGGAGCAAGGATGGAAGGTGGCATTTACCATCGATGGTCCGCGAGGTCCCCGCTATGTCGCCAAGCCGGGTCCCGTCACCCTGGCGCGTTCTACTGGCGTGCCCATGGTGGCATTCCACATCGCAGTCGAGAATGCCTGGGTCTTAAGAACCTGGGACAGGTTGATGATCCCCAAGCCTTTCTCGCGAGCGCTGATGCGAGTGAGCCGCAAGATCAGCGTGCCCCCCAAGATTGATGACTCAGAGATGGATCGCTACCAGTCAGAACTGCAAGCTGCGCTTGATCGTACGCGCACGTTCTCCGAGGCCAATTTGCGGAAAGCTGGAACGGCAGAGTTCCCCCTCTTTGCCAGAAAAATGTGAGCGGGTTACCGGTGCCGGGACACCAGGCGCCTGGGTTTGCCATCTTCGAACGACGCCGAATCAGCGGCCGCTTCCTTACGGTTCCGGTGATTGCCTTCATCCTGCACGGCTAGTGGCAGAGGCGCGGCCGATGTTGATCCCTGGTACTTACTACGCGCCAGAAGGAGTTTCTCGAGCTCCTCGCTGCCCAGCGGTTGCTGCCGTCCGAGCAGATGCGTCACGAGCGCGATTTGCGCAAAATGCTCGACTGTTTCCATCTTCATGTAAGCATGATTCAGGTCGCTGCCGTATGCAACCACGCCATGGTTCGACATCAGAATCGCATCGTACTGTGGAACCAAGGGTTCCAGCGCGTCTGTGAGCTCCGGGGTGCCTGGCGTGCCGTACTTCGCCAGAGGAATTGATCCCAGCCCAATCACTACTTCGCAAACCAGAGGCTGGTTAAGCGCCAGTCCAGCGGCGGCGAAGCCAGTGGCTGTCGGGGGGTGGGCGTGCACGATCCCCCGAATGTCCGGGCGGAGCCGATAAATCAGCAAGTGCATGGCTATTTCGCTAGAAACATCACGCTTGCCGCCCAGCCGGCGGCCTTGCATGTCGACAATGACCAAGTCTGAGGGGCGCATCACTCCCTTGCACATTGCGGTGGGTGTCGCAAGGATGCGATTTTCGCCCAATCGCACGGAGAGATTCCCATCCATTGCAGCCACGTAGCCACGTTCGTGCAGCGCTCTGCCGAATGAAACAATATCGCGGCGATGTTGACGTTCAGTGGACATGATTCGACAGCGGGGGGAGAGGGGCCCTTGCTCGATTCTGGGGTATGGTAACCCACACGCCATCATGGTTCAACGCTGTTTACAAAAATTCATCCTCACTCGTGCATAGTGGGGGTGCCCGATGCCAGGCCCCTATAATTTCTGGGTGCAGGTTTCCGACTTCCATTACCAGCTGCCCCAGGAATTAATTGCCCAAGAGCCTCTGCCTGATCGGTCAGCCTCCCGGCTGCTGCATCTGGAGCGCGCCTCAGGAGTTCTGCATGACCGCTGCTTTCGTGATTTTCCGGAGTTGCTTCGACCGGATGATCTGGTGGTGTTCAACAATACGCGGGTATTTCCGGCACGGCTGTATGGCAGCCGAAGCGGCTCAAAATCTCAGCCGGTGAGCCCGCGCAATCCTGCCGCTAGGGAATTTCTGAAGGGACGGGTCGAAGTTCTTCTCACCCGGCAGGTTTCCTGCGAGCCTAACGAATGGGAATGCCTTGTCCGTCCAGGGCGGAAGATCGGGATTGGAGAGAAGTTGTCTTTCGGCGATGCAGGGCAACTTCAAGGGGAAGTCATAGAACGTGGCAAGTTTGGCCAGCGGAGAATCCGCTTCAGTTCCTCCGAGGATTTCTTCGCCTTAATTCAACGATTCGGCCATGTGCCTCTGCCCCCGTACATTGATCGAGAAGACAATCCCGAAGACCGCGAACGATATCAGACCATCTATGCACGCGAGAGAGGCTCCGTCGCGGCCCCCACGGCTGGTCTTCACTTCACCCCGGAAATTCTTGCCCGCATACGGGAACGCGGAATCGAAACCGCCGAGATTACGCTGCACGTCGGCTTAGGTACGTTTCAGCCGGTGCGGGTCGAACGCGTGGAGGATCATCACAAGCTGCACTCCGAGTCATATGTCATCTCTCCTGACGCTGCGGACACGATCAACCGCGCCCTCGATTCCGGACGCCGGATTGTGGCCGTCGGGACCACGACCGTCCGCGCGCTCGAGCATTCGGCGAAGGAATCAGGGAGAGTGGTCGCAGGTAGAGCCGAAGCCGGTCTTTTCATTTATCCAGCATACGAATTCCGGGTTGTGCGGGCACTCCTCACCAACTTCCACCTGCCACAATCCACATTGCTCATGCTGGTGTGCGCCTTTGCGGGAACTAGGCCTGTGTTGGCCGCCTATCGGCACGCGGTCGAGCGGAGATACCGGTTTTATTCCTATGGCGATTGCATGTTTCTCGAATAGCATTGGAGCTATACTGAGCGCGGTGAAACATGAGTACACAGGTTCTGTCTAAGGAAGTACCCATTGAGGAGTTCGTCGCAGGCCTGCGCCGGTTCGCCGAACCAGCATTCGGTCATGTCGACCAGATACTCGGTTTTGTTAAGAGCACACCCGTCGCTCCGGATACGCTTCGTCCATATCTGACCTGGGACCGCCAGCATTACACCAGAAACCTCATCGACAAGACTCCACTTTACGAGCTGGTTGCAATCTGTTGGGAGGTCGGGCAGGTCAGCTCGGTACACAATCATCGCGAGCAGAATTGTTGGATGGCAGTGCCTATCGGCAGATTGCTGGTTGAAAATTTCCGGGTTCTCGCCCAGGATCTCGATGCCGGCAAATGCCGCCTGGAGCCATCAGATACATGCGAAATGAATTCGGCGCATCCATGTGCCGTCGATCCACTCGAGCCGGTACACCGTGTGTTGAATCCTCGCGACTTTGATGAAAGAGCCGTTAGTCTGCACGTGTATTCCCGCCCGTTCAACACCTGCGTAGTCTACTCGCCAGAGCAAGGAACCTGCGGAGTGATTCAACTGCACTACAACACCGAGTACGGTCGCCCGGTAAAGCTGTAAGCTTCAACTGAGGACTGAGAACTAGAAACTGAGAACTGGTTTTCGTCCAAAACCTGGACTTGGATGTGACCTGGGGTTTCCAAAAATCTAAACGCAAGGATCCTGAATGACTCAGTTCTCAGTTCTTGGTTCCTAGTTCTCAGTTAGTTCGTGGCCTAAATGTTCCCGCGCCAGTTGCTGCTAAACTTAAGTTGTTGCCTTCCAGAAAGAAATCATCCGCACTCGCCGAAAGCGCTGCCATTCCGGGAGAGCCGAAGCCGCAGTCTAGCCCCAGGCCTGTACTCGGAATCACAGACGGCCGC
>DAIMDJ010000018.1:3976-11605 GCA_036725905.1 Terriglobales bacterium | reverse complement strand
AGAGCCGAAGCCGCAGTCTAGCCCCAGGCCTGTACTCGGAATCACAGACGGCCGCCGCATCTTTCTAATTGATGCCATGTCGTTTATTTTTCGCGCGTATCACGCCATGGCGCGGCAAAGAGGAATGTCGACTAAAACCGGGCTGCCCACCGCTGCGACTTACGTTTTCGTCAACATGCTTAGGAAGTTGCGCGATGACTTCTCGCCAGAATACTTGGCCGCTGTCTTCGATGTGGCCGCCCCCACCTTTCGCGATCAGCAGGCTGGCCAGATCACGACTGTACGCAGGTTCGACCTGAAGACTCAGACATTCCAGGAAATTGAGTACCGAGGTTACAAAGCCAACCGAAGTGAGATGCCGGGCGATTTGGCGCAGCAACTGCCCTATATTCGGCGAGCGCTCGAAGCCTATCGCATTCCGATTCTCGAGCTGGGCGGCTATGAAGCTGATGACGTGATCGGTACGCTGGCCAAGAAAGCTGCCGCTCAATCCTACCTCGTTTACGTCCTCTCCAGTGACAAGGACATGCTGCAACTCGTAAACGATCGCGTCTTGGTGCTTAACCCTCCCAAAGACAACCTAATCTGCGACGCAGCCAAAGTAGAGGAGATCCTCGGCGTACCGCCGGAGCGCGTGGTTGACGTCATGGCGCTGCGGGGCGACAGCATTGACAACATTCCCGGAGCGCCCGGCATCGGCGACAAGGGTTCAGTTGAACTGATTAAACGATTCGGCACTGTAGAAGCAGCTTTGGATCGCGCGGCAGAAGTTGAGAGAAGAACCTATCGCGAGTCTCTGCAAAATAATCGCGAGGCGGTTCTAATGAGCAAAAAGTTGGCGACCATCGATTGCGATGTTCCCATCGGTCTGGATGTCAATGCAATGAAGGCCGGGGAACCGGACATCCAGGCTCTGCGCGCGCTGTTCACCGAACTGGAATTTACTTCGTTGCTCAAGGATTTGTTGCCCGTTGTGGAGGTGGCCGAGGGAGATTATCGCGAAGCCAAATCTGCTGCCGATATTGAAGCGGAGCTTAGTGCGCTTCCGCCGGGTGGCGTGTTGGCCGTGGCGGTTGATTCTGAAGCCCAGCCCCCAAGCAAGCTTGAAGACGAGGCGGAAGAGGCTGAAGAAGAAATGCTTCCACTTAGCACTACTGTTACGGCGCCTGAGCCCGCCAGGTGCATTGCCATTTCGGCCGCGGCCGGAAAGGCTCTCACAATCTTAGCTGAAGGCGATGGCGCGGCATCGCGGCTCAGAGACGCTCTTTCTGACGAAAAACTGCCCAAGGCAATCCACGACTTCAAAGCGGCAATTCATTCGCTCGCTGAGCAGCGGGGGATTGAGCTTCGTAATGTTCAGCATGATCCCATGCTGTATTCCTACCTTCTCGATCCGACTTACTCATCGCATCGGCTGCCAGACGTCGCTTTGCGGCGGTTCAGCCTGAAATTGAGCGGCAACGTGGCGGAATCTGCCGATGTCACCGGCCGGCTTGCGAGCACGCTTCGCCGGGAGGTCGAAGAATGTGGTTTGCTGAAGGTATATCACGACATTGACCTTCCGCTCGTCCCAGTGCTGGCACGCATGGAGGAGGCGGGAGTAAACATCGACCGCAAGGCCCTCTCCGCAATGTCTTCGCGCCTGGAGCATGAAGTCGAAATCAAAGCGCGAGAAATCTACCAGCATGCCGGATGCGAATTCAACATCAACTCTCCCCGCCAACTGGGGGATGTGCTGTTCAACAAGCTGAACCTCCCCAAGCCCGTGAAGTACGGAAAAGGGAAAACAATCTCAACCGCCGTCGACGTGCTGGAGGTCCTAGCGGCCACCCACGAAGTGCCGCGCCTGGTGCTCGAATATCGCCAACTGGCGAAATTGAAATCCACCTACGTGGATGCTCTGCCTGCGCTGCTCAACTCCACCACTGGACGTCTGCACACTACTTTCAGCCAAACCGGAACTGCTACGGGAAGGCTCTCATCAGCCAGTCCCAATTTGCAGAACATACCCATTCGTACTGAGCTGGGCCGTGAAATTCGCGCAGCCTTCACCGCCGAGCCCGGACATGTGATCCTGGCCGCCGATTATTCGCAGATCGAATTGCGGCTCCTGGCCCACTTCTCAAAGGATCCGCTGCTGGTCGAGGCATACCGTCGCGGCGATGACATTCACACCCTTACCGCGTCGCAGGTGTTTGGCGTGCCGCCGCTCATGGTCACCCCTGACCACCGACGTCAGGCCAAGGTCGTGAATTTCGGAATCGTTTACGGGCTTTCGCCATTCGGGCTATCGCAGAACCTTGGCATCGAGACCGCCGAGGCCAAGCGATTCATCGATGCCTATTTTGAAAAGTACAGCGGCGTGCGCAAATTCATCGATAAAACACTGGACGAAGCCCGCCGCGAACAGAAAGTTAAGACGCTGTTCGGGCGAGTGCGGCCCATTCCAGATATCAACAGCAAGAATGCAAATCTCCGCGGCTTTGCCGAACGAACCGCCGTCAATACGCCCCTGCAGGGCACCGCAGCCGATTTGATCAAGATGGCGATGATCCGAATCGACGCGGCGATTATCGAAGGTGGACTGAAATCCCGAATGACCCTGCAGGTGCACGACGAATTGGTCTTCGAGGTCCCGGAAGAAGAGAGTGACGTGATGCGAACGCTCGTTCGGGAGCAAATGGAGAACGTGCATCCCCTGACTGTCCCGCTGCTGGTGGAAATCGGCGTGGGCAGGAACTGGCGCGATCAGGAGTGACAGGAGATGTGGCGCGGGCGCCCTCGCCCGCGAAGAATTCTGAGCCAGCCGATGCGGTAAATCGCGCTAGCGAAAGTGCTCCCATCCTTCAGGATGCAATTCCCGCGCGACCCCATGGTGGTTGATCATCACGATTTTCTTTGTTCTTGTTATTTGCCCGATTTGCGTAACAGCAACGCCTGCGATCCGGGACGGAACGCGCTTTCTCCGCGACACGGTGAAAAGCAATTCGTAGTCCTCTCCGCCGTGCAGGCCAAAGCGAATGTCCACTACGCGAACCGGTCTTCCGATAGTGGCCTTGGGGATCGCCTGTTCGAGAATCTCAGCACCAACGCCGCTCTCTTCGCAAATGTGAGCTAGATCGGTCGACAGACCGTCGCTGATATCAATCATCGCGGATGCTAGATTTTTCTCCCGAAGAAACCGGCCCACGTCGATTCGTGGAACAGGATAAAAATGCCGTCGAAAATTGCTAGGCCGAATGCGGCTTTTCCCCTCCAATAAGAGCTTCAGAGTGGCCGCAGAAGCCCCCAGTTGGCCGGTCACATAAATCCGATCTCCCGGCCGCGCGCCGGATCGTAATATCGCTTTTCCTGTCGGCACCGAACCGACGACTACAATATCGGCCGCGACTCCACGTGGAGATTCCGCTATGTCTCCGCCTGCGAAACTCACATCAAATTTTTCGGCGAGCTTGAGCAGCCCCTTCATAAATCCATCCACCCACTTCTGTGGCAATTTCCGTGGCAGAGCCAATGAAAGGAACGCAGCGACGGGCTCGCCGCCCATGGCCGCGATGTCGCTCAATCCGCGCGAGAGGCACCGGTGGCCAACTGACTCCGGTGGATGCCATTCGCGCCAAAAGTGAACACCTTCCAGGCTGAAGTCGGTCGTAACCAATGCTTGGTGACCCTTGGGTATTTTCAGTACTGCAGAGTCATCGCCGATTCCGGTCACAATGCTGCGTCCCGGCACCGCCTTCCGGCGAATACGAGCGATCAGCGCTTTTTCTGACATCGGCATGGCGAATGCCAATATAGACGAAAACAAATCCGCTCTGTGCTGGAATTGCTCTCCTTCCCGGGCAACCTCACTCCTCGGCAGCTTCATCTATCGAGCGCCTGCATGGGCGCCAAGCCCGTGCGTACGTTGCAAACCTGCGGGCCAAGGCCGATCCGCCAGGCTAGTCCGCGCTATCAAATTGCCAGGGTCACCGAAAAGTAACCTGTCCGAAAGGACCACGTTTTATTACCAGGCCTTGGTAATTCAAATCAGGCCCTGCCGCCGTTGACAGGGGGGAACCTACTTTGTTACCGTTGCCAAGCTGTTTCAGAATACCTCTGGCTGAGCTAAGTGCTGGATCTGGCTTGGATTGCAGCCAAAAGAGTTTCTGGTCTTTCCCGATTCCGGTAGGACGCGGGCTCGGATCGTCCCCATCCCAAGATGGGAGTGAAGCCCGTATTCAGGACGAAATCGAAGGTGTGCTCGCGTGTGAGCAGGCCCAAGATCATGCTGTTCTGAGCACTAACGGAAGGAAAAAATTGCGCAAACGCTTCTACATTCTTTTTGTCGCCCGGGGTAATGACGGACAGCTCCGCAAAATTCCTATCCCGCTTCACTACCTGTACGTGGTGATTGTGGGAGCGGTGATTGGCGGCCTCAGTCTGACGGGCATTGCCAGTTCCTATCTGCGGATGGTCTTCAAGGTCTCGCAATTTGACCAGCTGCGGACCGAGAAGGAAGAGTTGAAGAACCGCTATTCGCGGTTGGAGCAGGTAGCGACAGAACGGGATATTCAGGTCGCCTCGCTCGGCTCATTGGCCGGCGAGGTTTCGTCGCTGTACGGCCTCAAGCCCGATCCAGGGCTTGTGGCAACCGCCAGCGACCACATTCAAGACGCCCAAATTAATTCCTCCCTCGATCAACTTTACGCGCTCAGAACTTCAGCATTGACGGGCGCGACCATGACGGGCATTTCGCTCGGTCTCACTCGCAACGTGACCACCGCCGACTGGGCGCGGGCGAATTCCGCTCCCAACCTTTGGCCGGTGGAAGGCCCGGTTACGGGATCCTTCGGGGAGCGAATTGATCCCTTCAACGGAGAAGGAGCCTTTCATAGCGGCATCGATATAGGCTCGTCACTCGGGCAGCCGGTCATTGCGCCCGCAGATGGCATGGTCCTATTCGCTGACTTTATGGGCGGCTACGGTCGGGCCGTAATCGTTGATCATGGTCGCGGGATTACCACCCGTTACGGACATCTCGGGAACTTTGCGGTAGCTCCCGGACAGCACGTGCAGCGTGGCGACATCCTGGGATACGTTGGACTGAGCGGCCGCTCTACGGGGCCTCACCTCCACTACGAGGTTAGGATCAACGACACCCCGGTCAATCCGCACAAATATCTTCGCTTGACCGTCGCCAACGTTGGTGGGTTCTCCGCAGGAAGCTGAAACACAGACTAACGGACTCTTACTGTCTAAGCCCCATCCACTTTTCTGACACCACGATCGAATTGCCCGGATTGTGCGGGTCGTAGCGGACTGACGTCGGCAGGCCCAGCCGGCAAGAATGCAGGTTGATCCACTGCCGCAGGTAAGTCACATCCTGCGAAGCTTCATAGGAAACACCAGCAACGTCATACTGGTAGATGAGCAAGGTTGATGGTTTCTGGCCGGAATCCATCTCTTGGACGTCAATCACCGTACCGTCGGTGATACGTCCGATTTGATCGAGCCACTGACGGCGTTCGCGCTCCAGATCATCGGCAGTTTTGGGCTTGCGGCGCAGGAGAAGATAAATGGCGAGGACCACGCCAGAGACGACCAGTATCAGACTATAGAGGCGAAGTGGAATCATAACTGCGGAAGAGATGGCGCTTCAGCAAACAGGATAAGACCAGAAGCCAAATCAGGGAAGATGCAGAGTTGGTTACGGAAGTGGGCCCGCTGCAAATCACTATCTGGGGAGAGCCTGAGAACTGGGTAGTTTCCCATTTCGCCTCGCAGGGATATCGAAGAACTCTCCCTCACGCTCGCCGTGTTCTCGGACTATAATCGGCAGTTTGCCTGGTGAAGCAGTGCGCGTGCTTTTGCTCAGCGATATTCACTCAAACCTTGAGGCGCTCGAGGCTTGCCTTGCGGCTGCGCCGCCCTATGACATCGTGGTGAATCTGGGAGACATTGTTGGTTATGGAGGCAGTCCGAATGAGGTCATCGAGAGGTCGCGAGAGTTGGGGAACTCCTTCGTTCGAGGCAATCACGACAAGGCAGCGGGGGGCCTGATGGATCTGGCGGACTTCAATCCAATTGCCGGTTTAGCCGCCCTCTGGACCCGCGAGCAGCTCAGCGCTGACAACCTGGAGTGGCTGCGCTCTCTCCCTCCTGGCCCGATTCAGGTCGACGGTCTTCCCAATGTCCAGTTCGTGCATGGTTCTCCGGTTGACGAGGATGAATATGTAGTCACTCTGCGCGATGCCATTGAACCGCTGTTGATATCAAATGCTACGGTCACTTTTTTCGGGCATACGCATTTGCAGGGAAGTTTTTCGTCGAGTAATGCCGCCAGTGATTTTTTTCGCCCTTTATATAACACCGTCGGCCAGAGCGAGCAGAGCGAGTTTCCACTCAAGGGCGGGTTGCGCTATCTGGTGAATCCTGGCTCCGTGGGACAGCCGCGGGATGGTGACTGGCGCGCTGGCTTCGCGGTGTACGACTCTGAGGAGGCTATCGTGACGTTCTGCCGCGTGCCCTACAATCTGAAAGCTTCCCAGGAGCGCATTCTGGCGGCGAACCTGCCGCAGCGCCTGGCGGCGCGGCTTGCGGCGGGCAGGTGAATGCCCGGTTTGTTCCAACTGTGTGCGTAACTCATCTTGTAGGCTCTGTCGATGCCCTCTATTCGCGAGACTGGCAAGCTTTTTAGTGAATCGCCGACGAAAATGCCGGCGCATTATCTGATCGCGCACAGCGACGGAGGGGCGCGCGGGAATCCAGGCCCGGCTGGCTATGGCGTCGTTATTCACGACGAGGGCGGACGGAAAATCGCGGCGTTGAGCCAGTATCTCGGCCATCAGACGAATAACTTTGCCGAGTATCAGGGACTGATAGCTGCCCTCGAGTACACGATTCAGCACGGACATAAGGCGCTCAAACTGATCAGTGACTCTGAGCTGCTGGTTCGGCAGGTCAAGGGCATTTACAAAGTTAAGAATCCCGCGCTGCGGGATCTTCATGCGCGGGCGAAACAATTGATCGCCCAACTGGATTGGTTTTCGATTGAACATGCTCTTCGCGAGCACAACCGCGAGGCCGACCGCCTGGCAAACGCCGCCATGGACAAGGGCATGGGGCGCGTAGAGCGGGAGTCACCGAGTGTGGCGCCGCAAGAATACGAGGGAGTTGTCGCAAACGGTGTGGTGAAAATTTTGAATGGCACCTTGCCGGAAGGCGCGCGCGTACAGATGCGGTTGAAGAAATAGCTCATTCCGCTGACGTGTGGTCGTGGACAATCTTCCAGCCGTCCGAAAATTTGCGGAAGAGCAGCGTGAACAGTCCGTGCGGCGTTTTATCATCCTTCATCGTGAGCTTCCATTCTCCCCGCACGAAGGCGGCATCGGGCGCGAGCGGCGTTATTTCGAGATCCGAAAACCGAAGCTGTCCCATCTCATGGCCTTCGCTTTGATATCGCTTGCGATAGCGCTCAAGGGTATCTTGCCAGCCGGTAGTCACATTCGCGCCGGAGAAGAATGTCAGGTCGGGTGAATTCCAGTAGCCGGACATAAAGGCTTCGAGGTCATGCCGGTTCCAGGCGTCCTGCTGGCGCACAAGTACGTCCCGAACGGCTGCTTTGATCTGAGCGTTTGAATCCTGGGC
>DAIMDJ010000018.1:0-3876 GCA_036725905.1 Terriglobales bacterium | reverse complement strand
GGCTTGTCGCGGTCCTGAATACGATCGTAATGATAAGACTCGCTCACAGTACCCAGGGATTCGTTATAGAGGCTGGGTAATGCCAGAGCTTCCTTGAGTTCTTCAGTAAATTGCTGGAGTGATTTTAGATGGTCGGCGGTCGCGGGGACTTCCGTCTTGGCGGTCTTGAGAAATTGCTGGTATCCGCGGTTCACGAGTTTGGAGATTTCGCCACCGATCAGATAGCCGGGATACGCGAATATCTTCACGCCATCGTCGCCATTTTTTTGAATCGCCGCAGAGCAATTGTATTTCTTGAGGAACACACGGCCCTGCATACCGGGCGCTTCGATCAAATCGAAACCGTGATCCCGCAGCCAGTTCAGCGCGTCTTCGTAACTCCGTTGCTCTACCTTGCTTGACATCGTGCTGTTGAGTCCCCCTCGCGGCCAATTAGTTAGATGCGCATCCTGACAAAAGGAGCAATTGTGAGGTTCCCTTGGATCGAATCACGCTCTTTTATAATCTAAACGCCAGTCGGTTTCGCATTTTTCGGAATTTTCATACGTTACGTTAGTCATAGTCTGCGCCCAAGTCTGAATGCAACCCGCTTCCAGCAAATCGGCCCAAGTACCCGATTCTATGGGCAAATCTCGCGCTGAATGGGAAAGAGTGTCGGATTCTCGCGCGCTCGGGCAACGCACGCTGGAGCGCGTTGGGAACACGCCGCTGCTGCGCCTGGAGCGGGTCGCGAGAGACCTCCCTAACATTCAATTGCTCGGCAAAGCGGAATGGATGAATCCGGGTGGATCGGTAAAGGATCGTGCGGCATCGAACATTGTGGCGGAGGCGCGCCCGGCAGGCCGTCTTGGTCCCGGCAGGATTCTGCTGGATTCTACCAGTGGAAATACAGGCATTGCCTACGCGATGATCGGAGCGGCTCAAGGTTTCCCGGTCACGTTGTGCATGCCGGAGAACGTTTCGCCCGAGCGCAAGCACATTCTGCGCGCTTACGGCGCCAACATTATTTATACCGACCCGGCGGACGGGTCTGACGGTGCCATTCGCAAGGCGCGCGAACTTTACGCCGCCGAGCCAGAGAAATATTTTTACGCTGATCAATATTCAAATGACGCCAACTGGCGTGCTCATTATCTGGGCACTGCCAATGAAATTTGGCAGCAAACAGAGGGCCGCATCACGCATTTCGTAGCCATGCTTGGCACCAGCGGGACCTTTGTTGGAACTGCCCGGCGGCTGAAAGAGTTGAACCCGCAAATTCGTTGCATTTCTCTTCAGCCAGATTCTGCCTTTCACGGGATTGAAGGGGCGAAGCACATGGCGACCGCGATTGTGCCCAAGATTTACGATGCTTCGCTCGCCGATGAGGATATCGGTATCTCGACTGAAGACGCGCATGCCATGGTCCGCCAGCTCGCGCGAGAGGAAGGGCTGCTCGTCGGAATATCAGCAGGAGCGGCCGTGGCTGGCTGCCTCCAGGTGGCGCGGTCGCTGGGAAAAAATCAGCAGGCGGTGTTTGTAACGATCCTGCCGGACTCAGGAGACAAATATTTGAGCGAGCGGTTTTGGGAAGAAGGATAGAGATAATGCAGAAGTAAGAAGTGAGAATGCAGAAGTAACAACTGTCGGTAGAAGGCTGGCTTATTCTGACTTCTGCACTCTTACTTTTTGAATTCTGACTTCTCACTTCTGACTTCTTAATTTTAACGAATGCTGAAAATGTTCAAGCTTCACTACGACTCCATTCGTCAGCATGGTGAAGAAACTTATCCACACGAATGCTGCGGTGTTTTACTGGGGCAAATGGATGGGGACGCGCGAGTCGTTACATCCATTGTGCGCGCGGGTAACACAAGGCTTGACTCGCTGCACAACCGCTACAACATCGATCCCAAAGATTTGATTCGCATTCAGCGCGAGGGACGAGAGCGCGGCGAGGACATTATTGGCTTCTATCATTCTCACCCTGACCACCCTGCGCGGTGGTCGCCAACCGATCTGACCGAAGCTCATTGGTTCGGCTGCTCGTACGTGATTACGAGTGTGGAAAAGGGCAAAGCAGCAATGACGAACTCGTTCGAGCTCACGGGGAGCGAAGAGCACGACAAAAAGTTTATCGATGAAAATCTAGATATCGTTTAGTTGAGCTCGATGCCGGCGGGTACCCCTTTAAATCAAGCAGAGTTATTGATCGAACTGGCACGTTTTTTCTACAACTCAAGTTTTTGCAATTACAGGTTCTTCTGTAGTGGCATCGCCATTTACCAGTAATTTCCTGCCGCACATTTCGGTACCACAGACGCCAGCTCAAACCTTTGCATCAGAATGGCAGCACGGTTGGTAGTGAAACTCTGTTTCGAGGTCAAACATGCTCTGGACGATTTTCGTGATTCTGCTGGTTCTGTGGCTGCTCGGGTTAGTCAGTTCCTACACGCTGGGCGGATTCATCCACATTCTGCTGGTGCTGGCGATCGTCGTACTGGTCCTTAACCTGCTGAGCGGACGCCGCGCAGTCTGATCGGATACCGACGCTAGAACCGGCCGCAAGATGAGTGCGTCACGGAGGGCCCTCGCTCCTCCGTGGCGCACAGTCCCAGCGTTACTTGGCCTGCTCTGCCATTAGATCTTGACGCGAGCGCAGCCCCGGCCACAGCAAGCGGTGGAGGTCCGGGATGGCCAAGCCTGCGCCGATCCTGTTACCCTGACCTCCATGTCGGAAACCCTCACGCGATCAAAGTCGTTTCTCAGCAGCAAGGTCGCGCACTTCACTGAGTCGGTGATCCGCGAAATGACGCGCCAGGCAATGCAATATGGCGCGGTCAACCTGGCGCAGGGATTTCCGGATTTTCCGGCTCCACGCGAAATCAAAGAATCGGCGCAGGAGGCGATCGCGGGCGACGTAAATCAGT
Organism: Terriglobales bacterium; assembly: GCA_036725905.1. Taxonomy (GTDB): domain Bacteria; phylum Acidobacteriota; class Terriglobia; order Terriglobales; family Acidobacteriaceae; genus QIAB01. Next base: position 967 of record DAIMDJ010000018.1, on the reverse strand, counting down.
ACGCGATCACCTGGGGAGCGAAGAATCTGCGCGATGCCATTGCCCGGCAGATGCAACAGTGGCAAGGGATCAGTGTCGATCCGGAGAGAGAGCTTACGGTTTGTTGTGGCTCGACTGAGGCGATTGTTTCGACGCTGCTGGCGGTGTGCAACGCAGGCGACGAAGTGATCATCTTCGAGCCGTTTTACGAAAACTACGGGCCGGATTCGATCATTTCAGGCGCAAAGCCGCGTTTCGTGAAGCTGCACCCGCCGGAAACAGCGGAAGACGAATGGGTGTTCGATCCGCGGGAACTGCGAAGCACGTTTCATAACAACACGAAGGCGATCGTGGTAAACACGCCGAATAATCCGACCGGCAAGGTTTTCACGCGCCCCGAACTGGAGTTGATTCGCGATCTTTGTGTGGAGTTCAACGTACTCGCCATAACGGACGAAATTTACGAGCATATCCTGTATGACGGTGCGCAGCACATCTCGATCGCTTCGCTCGATGGCATGCGCGAGCGCACGGTCACGATCAATGGCATGTCGAAAACATATGCGGTGACAGGGTGGCGTGTTGGCTGGACTGTTGCTCCTCCGGAGATCACAAACGCGATTCGCAAAGTACACGACTTTTTGACTGTCGGAGCGCCTGCTCCGTTGCAGGAAGCCGGAGCGACGGCTTTGAGTCTGCCGCCAGTTTATTACCAGCAACTCGCCGAAGGTTATCGGCGGCGGCGTGACCGGCTTGTTCCCTCGCTGACGGAGGCTGGGTTCCGCTGTTACCGCCCAAGGGGCGCGTATTACGTGATGACTGACATCAGCAGTTTCGGATTTCGCGACGACGTAGCGTTCACGCAATACCTGGTGAAAGAAATAGGCGTGGCCGCGGTGCCGGGATCGAGCTTCTACAACAATCCACGCGATGGAGCACAACAGGTGCGATTCGCCTTCTGCAAGCGCGATGAAACCTTGGATGAGGC
>DAIMDJ010000017.1:12945-17490 GCA_036725905.1 Terriglobales bacterium | reverse complement strand
ATCAGGCCCAGGAGATGCTGAAGCAACTTCCGAGATAAGACTGGATGGCGCGTATTCGGCATACGAGTATCCGCGCAGATCCGACCGCTTACGCGGCGCAAATGGAATAAGACTGCGCCGAGACAAGCATTCAGGTTCCGGCGATTGGCGAGTGTAAACAGTAGCGATTCTGCATTAAAAAGCCCAAAGTGTCGCGTGGAAGTCCGTTACCCGTTGGCCCGCGCCACCAGAAGGATTGCCAGGCAGTAAGCGACGAACATGAGAGACAGATAAATCTTCGCTTTGCTGCCTGCGCCTTCGAATTCCTTCCAGGCAAGAACGCCCCACAGGGCCGCCACCATCGGCGCAGACTGCCCGATGGCGTAGGAAATCGCGACACCGGTGAAATTGGCGGCGACGAGATTGAAAACCATTCCCGTGCCCCAGATGAATCCGCCGAGGAGACCGAGGGCGTGGGCGGACGCCGGGGCGCGGAAGAAACCGGCGAAACTGACCGGGTCGCCGACGAGCGGCTTCTTCATGAAGTAGATGTTCCAAATGAAGCAGGAGAGCAGCGCACCGAGTGTGAGGAAGATGGCAGCGGCGTAGGGGCCGAGAGTCCCGAGCATCGTGCCGTTAACTTCGTGGGGCATGGCACGGGTCATGAAGGGCGCCCAGAGCCCCATCAAGACTCCGGAGACGATGCAGGTGATGATGCTCTTCCTCGATGCCGAGCGACTGGCGCTCGGGAGGCTGCCGTAGGCCTTGCCATCCAAAACCACCGCGATAACCGCGCAGAGCACTCCCGCTGCCAGGAGTGTGGCATTCCCTTTCGGGTGCTGCGCATAGCTGGTAATGACGCCGACCACCAGCGCGATTCCAATCGAGATTGGAAATGCAATCGCGAGGCCGGCCATATCGATGGCCGCGACCAGCAATAGGTTCGCGAGATTGAAGATCGCGCCGCCAACCATGGCGAAGATGACGTCGTTCGTACTGGCGCTGTGGATGTTCTTGACAAGGCTTTCGGCGTCATGGCTGGTGCTGCCCATGGTGTGGCCGAGGATCAGCGAGATCAGGAAGATCCCAACGGCATAGTCCCAGTAAAACAGCTCGAAGCGGTAGTTCTTCACGCCCTTATAGGTATTGGCCCAGGAGCCCCAGCAGATGGCGCTCGTAATCATCATCAACAGCGCAATACTCAAGCTATGCGGTGTGAACATGGATTCTCCTTGAACAGCTTCTTCTCGAGCTGACTGATGAAACGGGTTGCCCCAAATTCCTGCAACACACGGTTGTGTAGAAATTGACCGTTTGCTCGCCGCGAATTCTAGATGGAAAGCTGCTGCACTTGCTAATTCTTTTTGGGCGTAGCCGCGGTCAGCAGATCTACGAACATCTTGTAGAACTTCTCGACATCCAGGCCCATTTGTATCTCGACCGGCTGGAGCGCGAGTTTAGGCTTGTCGCGGTCAGTCCAGGTCAGCGTGTTCCCGTAGCCGGCGCCGCGATCCAAATCCATATCCATGAAGCGCGCTTCCTTTTTCGTAATGATGGTCGGATCGAGCCATGCTGCTGCTGCCAACTCATCCCACAGGTAGTTGTATTCGCCATGCTGGCGGGCGTATTGCCCGACGTAGCGTGCAGCGGGCGAACTGCCAGCCTTGATCCGGTTAAGCAATTCAGAAGTCAATCTGGTCTTCACTGACACGTCAACCGGGGTACAGACGATTTTTTTCCACGGTGCACGCAGCACAAGGTGCGCTGCTTCGGGATCGAACCAGAGATTGAATTCGCGGCGAGGAGTGTTGATGAACTCGGGATCGTCGGTAACCGGATTCAAACTTGCGCCCATGAACACCAGGTCTTTAGCCAGCCTGGGAAATTCGGGATCGATGGAAATCGCAAGCGCGAGATTGGTCATCGGTCCGCCGGCGTAAATCGTAATTTCGTTAGGAAACTTGTGAACCATGCGGATGAGAAAGTGTGCGGCGTCTTCATCGGAAGGCTTGGTGCTCGGTTTGTCTTCCGGCATCTCTCCCAACTCATCCGGAGGATGATAAAAGCGCGGCGTCCAGGCGCCTAGCCACGCGAACGTGCCGTATCTTTCTTCAGCGACTTCGGTTTCCTCTTTTCGCCGCACCAGCGGATACTCCGCTCCCGGCACAACGGGAATATCGGTACGCCGAATGATTTCGAGCATGCGCAGCGTGTGGGCGACCTCGGCTTTAAGCCACTGATCGCCAGTCACGACTGTAATCCCCAACACCTCCGTTTGCGGAGACTGGATCAGCAGCAGAATCGACTGCTGGTCGGTTCCGGCGGGGCCGGCGGCATCCTGATCGATGATGATTTTGCGCTTCTGGGCCGCGGACGGAAGGCACGTGACTAATAGGATTGCTGTGGTCAAAACCCAGAGTCGGCCGAGTTTCATCTGCACCTCAGAGATTAGCACCGATGTCACGAGTGTCTTGCAAGCAGTTGCTCATGAACGCGAATTTTTTGCCAAAGTCACTTTACCACTGCCGGTCCGTTGGCTTGACTCCAGCTGGGACACTCAGACCGAGTTGTCATCTTGTGCCATTCAGCCAATGAATGTGACGCCTTCGATGGCACGCTGGATGACCCACAGTTCGAAAGGACCGGCTTTCGCATACTCGACAATTTCCGTCAGATCGTGCCAGAACTGCGCGCCACCAGCCACCCGTAAATGCATAGAACAGGATGGCAGCCGCGGGCGTTTGAAACATGGGATGCAATTTCGCAAAGACGGTAGGCAAATCAGCTCGGCCCGCCAACGGGTAGAACCGTGGTCTGAGACGCAGGGCTATGCCAAGCGAATCAATAAGATAGCGTTTCTGTCGTTGCTTGTAACCTAGCCAATCAGAAGCACCCGAAGAACTTGGCCTCTGCCTCTGACGACGCTAAGAGTCTGCCCTCAGCGAAGTCAAGGGGGCTGTCGCTACAGTCCATGTACTAACTGTACTGTTCATAAGATCTGCCTCGCGATAATCTAGAAGAAACTCGGCCGCAACAGAGCCGATTTCGCGCAGTTGATCCTTAAACTTAGAAAATCACGTTCCTGTGAAACGGGAGTGTCGAGATGTGTGTCCGTTCGTCGTTCAGCCAGCGTTGGGCCAGCATCCTTTTTCTTCTTCCAGTCGTCGTTCTTGCCGTATCTGGCGGGGCTTTTGCTCAGGGCACTGGATATTGGCACACCAGCGGCAATCAGATCATCGATTCGAGCGGCCGGGTGGTTCGCATTGCAGGAATCAATTGGTATGGTTTCGAAACTAAGGACCAGGTCGTCCATGGTCTCTGGGCGCGGGATTACCATACGATTTTGAATACCATAAAAAACAATGGCTACAATGCCATTCGCCTTCCGTATTCCAATCAGATGGTGGAAAGCCCGATCATTCCTTCCAACATTTCGTACTCGAATAGCAGCGGCGCAATTAATACGGATCTGAAAGGGCTGAACGCGCTGCAACTAATGGACAAGGTGATCCACGCGGCCGGCGGCCTAGGTCTGCGAGTGATTCTGGATAATCACCGTTCGGAAGCTGGTAACAGCGCCGAAGCCAACGGTCTTTGGTATACGAGTGCGTATCCCGAATCGGCGTGGATTAACGACTGGAAAACTCTGGTCAACCGATACGCCAGCTTTAAAGACGCCAGTGGTAATCCAACAGTGATCGCCGCCGACCTTCGCAATGAGCCGCACCTTATCGCAAACAGCTCGCATTCCGGCTCATGCTGGACAGGAGACACCGCAACAGGTGGCTGCCCGGCTACGAACGCAGGGCAAAACTGGCCGGCAGCGGCGCAGCGCGCGGGCAACGCCATACTTTCCGCTAACCCCAACTTGCTGATCATTGTCGAAGGTGCGGACTGCTACAACGGCGATTGCGATTGGTGGGGCGGAAATTTGGAAGGTGTGTCGGGACATCCTATAGAGTTGAACATCTCCAATCGGCTCGTCTATTCAGCGCATGATTACGGCCCAAAGCTCTATCAGCAGAGCTGGTTCAACAGTGGTACGAGCTATTCGAGTCTGTCATCGGTCTGGAATAAATTCTGGGGCTACATCAACGCGAACCATACTGCTCCGATCATGGTGGGAGAATTCGGTACCGGCAACACTGCGTCCGACATTCAGAGTGCTACTCCGGGCTCGCAAGGGCAATGGTTCGAAAGTCTCGTGAATTTCCTGCAAAATAATCCAAGCGTGAGCTGGACTTATTGGGCATTAAATGGCGAAGACAGCTATGGGCTGTTGGATAACAACTACGATTCAACGCCGGCCAGTCCTTTGAAGCAAAGCGAACTGGCATCGGTTCAGTCCGCACTCAGCAGCGGTGGTGGCGGTGGCAGCACATGTTCAGTGGCTCCTTCTGCGCCATCGGGTTTGGCAGCCTTGGCTGCTTCTTCCAGCCAGGTTAACTTGACATGGAATGCGGTCGCCCCGCCGAGCGGTTGCAGCATCAACTACAGCGTCTTCCGCAGCACGACGAGCGGATTCACTCCATCATCGAGCAATCAGATAGCAAGTGGACTGACTAC
>DAIMDJ010000017.1:9042-12845 GCA_036725905.1 Terriglobales bacterium | reverse complement strand
ACAAGCTGGACGCTGAAATGGACGTTCCCTGGCAATCAGCAAATCACCAATCTGTGGAACGGGAGTTATTCGCAAAGCAGCGCCAACGCGATCGTGAACAACTTGAACTACAACGGGGCCATTCAGCCGGGAGGAAAGTACAACGGGGTGGGCTTTACCGCAAACTTCAGCGGAACGAATGCACCGCCTGCGAGCTTCTCAGTGAATGGAGTCATTTGCCACTAGTGTCCGAGTTTGTTGATTTGGCGATGTTCCGCGCCGATAAGCGTCTGGCTGCTCCTTGTATGTAGCGGACGACACCAGCTGATATAGCGCATCCTGAAGCCGCTTTCGTAATTCCGGCAGATCCCTACTTAAATATAATTATCCTACGCCTGTGGAGTGGATCACGGATTTCGAAATTACGACCTTTGTGTTGGCAGGTGGTAAAAGTACCCGCATGGGAAGCGACAAAGCTTTCCTCGAACTTGGAGGCCGAACGCTGCTGGCGCGAACTCTCGATCTGGCTGCATCGATTGGCTCACCGGTAATGATTGTGGGTGAGCCGACCAAATTCGCCCACCTCGGCTCGGTTGTGCAGGATATCTATCAGGAGCACGGGCCGCTGGGGGGAATCCAGGCTGCGCTGGCAACCACCGCGACCGAACTGAACTTGATGCTTGCTGTGGACCTGCCATTTCTCCGGCCTGAGTTTCTGCGATACTTGATTTCCCGTGCCCGAGAATCTTCTGCGATAGTGACCGTTCCGCGTGCGCTCGGAGGGTTGCAGCCGTTGTGCGCAGTGTATCGAAAAAGATTCCTGGAGCCTGCAGAACGGTCGTTACGAGCGGAAAAGAATAAGATTGATGCGCTGTTTGCGGAAGTTGACACGCGAGTTATTGATGCGAATGAATTGCGCAACGCTGGCTTCGGCGAAGAAATGTTCTGCAACGTGAATACGCCGGACGATTGGGAAAAGGCTCAAGCCGAGCTCTGATAAATTTCGATTAGCCGCACTCCGATTATGGGCACGAATGGAAATCCGCAGGCCGCGTACATTGAGTTCAAGAATGTTTCCAAATCATTTGGAGACAATCATGTGCTCGACAACGTGAACTTCAATGTAATGCCGAAAGAAACCGTTTGCATTTTGGGGCGAAGCGGAGTGGGGAAATCCGTAGCGCTGCATCACATCATGGGCTTTTTGAAGCCAGATTCCGGCCGTGTGATTGTGGCGTTTGAAGATATTACCGATTATCCGGAAGAAGAACTGGAGCGTATCCGGCAGAAAGTCACCATGGTTTTTCAGAATGGTGCGTTGTTCGATTCACTCACTGTTCGCGAGAACGTGGCTTTCCCGCTGCGCGAGCGTGGTGAGCTCTCCGAGGATCAAGTGTTCCAGATTGTGGATGGCTTGCTGGAAATGGTGGGCGTCAAAGAAATGCGCGATCTTTTTCCTTCCGAGCTTTCCACCGGCATGAAGCGTTCAGTAGCGATTGCACGCGCTTTGGCAGCGCAGCCGGAGTGTGTTCTGTACGACGAGCCGACCACCATGGTTGATCCCCTTATGGCGCAGTTGCTGGGAGATCTTATCAAGCGGCTGAAGATGCAACTCGGGCTTACCAGCGTTGTTGTCACTCACGACATGCGTTTAGCAAAGAAATTGGCTGATCGCGTCGTGTTTCTTCATGAAGCCAAAGTGTTGTTCTTTGGCACGTACTCGGACATGGAGAAATGCGATGAACCCATTGTGCAGGAATTCCTGAAGCTGGATGAGTTGAGCCTGGAAGCCTAGAAGCCTTCGCTGACGAGCCTTTCCAGCGTGATTGAACTACTGGAGCGCTCGCGCAGCATCTTCTCCACATATTTCGCAACTAGGTCGGCTTCGAGATTCACCGGATCGCCAGCCCGCAACGATTGCAGATTGGTCGTCTTTACAGTATGCGGAATGATTGCGACCGTGCAGCAATTGCCTTCCAGCTTGGCGACGGTCAGGCTGATCCCCTCGATGCAGATGGAGCCTTTGGAAACAGTGTAGCGTTCAATTTCCGGAGGAATCTCGATCCGCAGCCACCAGTTTTCAGAATCCGCAATGCGCTCCAAAGCAATCAATTTGCCCACGCCATCGACGTGTCCCTGCACGATGTGACCGCCAAATCGGCCATCGGCTTTCATGGGGAGCTCAAGATTCACCAATGCGCCTTTTTTTATTCGGGAGAGCGACGTCCTGGCCCATGTTTCAGGAGCAAGATCGGCAGAGAATGATTTGGCTTTTATATCCAGAGCCGTGAGACACACGCCACTGACGGCGATGCTGTCCCCGGTGTGCATCTCTGTCGGGGCATGCTTCGCTTCAACAGTGATGTGGCGGTTCTCGTCCCGCTGCTCGATGCGCACGACACGCCCAACTTCTTCGATGATGCCTGTGAACATAGGGAATGCAGTGGAGCCTTCAGCAGTGAGAATAGCATTGAGCGCTTCGACGAACGAACGCTGAATTTTGGAGTCCGGTGTGGGAGAATGAGCCATGTCGCGAGGCGTTATCGAGACCGTCATGGCGTTGATTGTGGCGCTAACGCTGATACTCCTTCCAGTATGGATCGACTTCGGCATTGGTTCCCAAGGAAGCGCAAATCAAGCCGGGCCCGTAGCACAGATGGCTAGTGCGCACCCTGAACGCAGCACTGTCTGTCGGTCGCCGTTCCAATGCCAATTCAAACGCTAAATGCTCGCGTACGGATCTCTTAAATATCCCTCTACAGCGAAATCCTCTCCGAACCGATACAGCTTAATCGAGCGCACGTAAGCCGCGTCGCTGATGCGAGCGAATCCTTCGCCGTGAGCGAACGGCACCGATCCGGTCCCTGCGAGAATCTTGGGCGCGTAATACAGAAATACTTTGTCCACAATGCCCGATGCCAGCGCAGCCCAGTTCACCATTGCGCCGCCCTCGATCAGCACGCTGGTAATCGCCATTTCGCCAAGGCAGCGTGCAACCGCAGCCAGATCGGGCCGTCCCTCAGGGCCGCCGACCGGAATCTGTTGCACGCGAATGCCGAGCTGCTGAAGCTGCAGCTTTCTTTTTTCCTCTGCGAACGAGCAAAGCACAAGCACATCGTTGTTGGCCGTTTGTACGATGCGGGAGTGGAGCGGCAATCGCAAACGGGAGTCCAGGATCACGCGCAGGAGCGGACGCCGGCGAGCGCGCCCGCTGCGATCCGTAAGTAGAGGGTCGTCGGCAATGACGGTGCCAACGCCGGCCATGATTGCGTCGTGCTGATGCCGCAGTTCGTGCACGTGGGTGCGAGCTGCATCGCTCGTGATCCATCCTCCGGTTGCGCCACCCGCCCCGAGTGCCGTTGGGTTGTACGACTCGTCAGCGGGCGGAGCGATTTTTCCGTCAAGCGTCATTGCAGCTTTGAGCGTAACCAGAGGCGTATGCTGCCGGATGTACTTTGCGAACCATTCGTTCAGTGTGCGAGCCTCTTCTTCGAGAATCCCCGAAGTGACTGCGATTCCAGCAGCTCGCAGCCGTTCGAAACCTTTGCCGCTCACCGCCGGATTGGGATCGTCCATGCAAGCGACAACACGCTTAATTCCCGCAGCAATCAGCGCGTCGGCGCATGGGCCGGTGCGGCCTACGTGAGAGCAGGGTTCGAGGTTAATGTAGAGAGTTGCGCCACGCGCCCGTTCGCCTGCCTGCTCGAAAGCCAAAATCTCGGCGTGCTTTACTCCTTCATAAGTGTGAGAGCCCTCGCCTGCAACTGCGCCGCTACTATCCACAATGACTGCGCCTACACAGGGATTGGGCGAAGTCAGCCCAA
>DAIMDJ010000017.1:7583-8942 GCA_036725905.1 Terriglobales bacterium | reverse complement strand
ACCCCGGCGGATTCAGTAAACAACCGCGCCTGTTGCAATCCGTTCTGACCGGTGGTGGCATCCATCACGAGTAGAGTTTCATGCGGCGCCCCAGGAATAATGCGCTGCGCGGTTCTGCGCATCTTCTCCAGCTCAGCCATCAAGTTAGTTTTGGTGTGGAGGCGGCCCGCGGTGTCCACGATCACGAAATCGGTGTGTCGCGCGGAAGCTGCTTGCAGCGCGTCGAACAGCACGGCTGACGGATCTCCTCCCGGTTTCGTGCGGATCACCTCCGTCCCCGTGCGCTCACCCCAGATTTCCAGTTGCTCGATGGCAGCCGCGCGAAACGTATCTGCGGCACACAGCAGGGCAGTTTTTCCCTGAGATCGAAAAACCTGAGCCAACTTGCCAATCGTTGTCGTCTTGCCGGTTCCGTTTACACCTACAACCAGAATTACCTCGGGGGTGCCGTCGACTTTCTGCACCGGCTGGCTGTTCGCCGAGGTTAAAATTCCCAGCAGCTCTTCTTTCAAGAGCCGCTTAAGCTCATCGACATTCTTGATTTGCTTTCGATCGGCCTTCTCACGCAGCCTACCGAGAACCTCGTGGGTTGTGGCCGTGCCGAGGTCGGCGCCGATCAGTGTAGCTTCCAGATCATCGAGCGTGGCGCGGTCGATCTCTTTGCCAAAAGCGACCACTTCCTCGATGCGATCAGTGAGGTTCTCACGGGTGCGAGTAACCGCTTCCTTCATGCGATCGAGAAAGCTTGGTTGCTGTTTTTCGTCGAGACTGCCAAACAGAGTTTGAATCATGAGAATTAAGAGCGAAAGGTTTCAATTCTGATTATAGCGTTCAGGGAGCTAGGGGTTCAGTGAGCGGACTGCTCCGGGAGGATCAGAACCGGCTGGTCTCGACTCCGGCAGCGGCGGCGCTGGCTGCGATCTCAGGTGTGGGCTGCGGTACGGGCGGCAGCGGAAGCACGGGCCGGGGGACACGAATTTCGCCTCGCTGGTAAATCGCCGTGATCGCCGCAACTGCCGCAGGGTCGAGCCGTTTGCCGGAGATATTATGAATGATGCGCAGCGCCGCTTCCGGATCACGCGCTTCTTGATAAGGCCGATTCGTGGTAAGCGCGTCGAATGTATCCGCGACTGCGATGATGCGCGGCAGCAGCGGAATGTCGTCGCCTTTCAGGCCGTGAGGATAGCCCCGGCCATCCAGAGATTCGTGATGCAGCTCAATTCCTGGAATCATGTCTTTTAACTGCGCCACAGGACGCAAGATGTGTGCGCCTTTGCTGGTGTGTGTCTTCATGATGTCGAATTCTTCTGAAGTCAATGCGCCGGGCTTTTTCAGAATCCGGTCTTCAATTCCGATCTT
>DAIMDJ010000017.1:0-7483 GCA_036725905.1 Terriglobales bacterium | reverse complement strand
GAGAAATCGCCACGCGCAATGGCGTGGCTGGACTCAGTCAGAATCTCCAAGGGGTTGGTGATGCGGCGCGCTGCGAAAATGCTGATGCCGATGCTTAGCAAGACCGCCAACAATGCAAGCAAACGGGCAGTGCGCTGCATTTCATAGACGCCGCGATAGGCTTCAGCTCGCGGCTTCTGCACCACCACTGCCCAATCCAGATTGCCGACGGGGCTATAGGTCCCGAGCATCTTTATGCTGTTCTTGCCGTCAATGATGCTAAATTCCCGGGTTGCCGCTACGAACTGGGCTTTTCCGCCCTGCTCCACGAAATTCTTGACGATCTCAAGATTCGTCATGTCCTGCCCGGTTGCATAATCCGGGGTGGCACCAGCAATTAAGCGCCCCTGGCTGTCGACGACATACGGCGTAAGTCCACCAAGATTGATTTCTTGCAGGCGGCGAATCAGAAATTGCAGGTCAACCACTGACCCGATCATGCCCAGAAATCGTCCCCCGTACATTACCGGCGCACTGACCAAAACCACAGTGCGAGCCGTTTTTCCGCTACCAACTGTGAGTGCCTGGCCGTTATAGGCGCGGCCTTCACGAGCAGCGGCATATGCACGCTCCAGCTCACGCTGCAGAAAAGCATCCGGCGCAATGCGCCCAGCGGAGATTCCCTTGGCTTCGGAATTGAGCAGGGTGGCATAGGCAAGATCGCCAGACGATGAAACAAAATTCTCCAGTAATGCCCGCAATTCGGGCGCTTCTACGTGTTCCGCGCTAATATCCCCGCCGCTGGTGACCTGAGCGGCTGAGGACAGGTTGGCCAGCATCATTTGCAAAGTCTGTTGGTGTTGCGAAATATCATCGGCGAGCGAGCGCGTAACGGTGTTCTGGAGCAGCCGCTCATTCGTAATGAGACGGTCGCGGTTGATTGATTCTACTTGCCCGGAGTAGAAATACATCGGCACCACGCTGATGGCTACAAGCACACCGAGAATTACATACAAAATGGGTATGCGTGATGGAATGCGCAATTTGAAGGACAAAGTGGCCCCAAACCGCCGTGGGGAGCGGCACGCGAGTTCACAGCTTTGCATAAAAATTTTACTTTGTATTTGACTGTCGGGCGACGAAGATCACATCGGAAGGCGATTACGAAAGTACCTCGTCATCGGTACGTCCGGTGCTGTCTTATCATCAATATTGCGCGTATTGCATTTCAACGATGGTAGACGACAAACAGCGTGCCTGAAGCGCGGCCACATTGCCCGTCGATCGTATTGTCCTGGTTAAGCTTAATCTTGCAGTCTGATTCAGCCGACGAAACCGTCGCCTCCGGATTGTCTGGAGTAGCAAGCGACATTTTCATGGTGCCTTCCGCCGGCACCGCAATTACCGCGAACACAATGTTCGGGTAAGGACGCGTATGCTGTGCATCGCGGATTGAAACACCCTCCGCCAAGAGTCCGGGCTTCGGATTTTGAGGCAAATTCGAGCGTGCCTGTTCGCTGACATCAATTAGGCAGTTCACCGCGAAGACCAGACCCTGAATCGTTTGCTGCGTTGAACTGGTGAGAGTCACCTTCGGGCAAGCCTGGGACCATCCAAGTGTGGACGCAACTAGAAACGGCAGTAACACTGAACAAAATTTAGGCGGGTTCATTCTGCTATTTTCCCAAAAAGCACGGGTGTACGCGCAGCATCCCGAGAACTGTACACTTCTGCGTGGAGGAAAGGCTGAACCAGATGAACACAGCCCGCGAATGGGGATATCTGATCGTTTGGGAGTTCCACCCCAAAGCCGGTCTCGAGAGCCGATTCGAGCAGGCTTACGGCCCAAATGGCATTTGGGCACGGTTCTTCCGCCGAGGCGAAGGATACTGCGGGACTGAGTTGGTGCGGGATACGAACGAGACGGGACGCTACTTAACGATAGATGTGTGGGCTTCACGCGAAGCATATGAAAAATTCCGCCAAACAAACCTGGAGGAATACAACCAGCTCGACCGCCAATACGAGGAGATGACGCAGGCTGAACTCAAGCTAGGGATGTTCGAAAGACTCGGAGGGAAGAGCTAGAAGCCAGCAGCTAGAAGCCAGCAGCTAGAAGCCGGAAGCTATCCGCTAAGCGCCACTTCGCTTTTCGCGCTACGCGTCATTAAATCCTGAATGGCATCACTTGGCGACTTGCCTTCGTGCAGAATCGCGTTCATCTGCTGGGTGATGGGCATCTCGACTCCCCGAGCGCGGGCCAGTCCTAGGGCAGCATGGGTGGTGAAGACACCTTCGGCAACCATGCCATGCATGCCAGCGATGATGTCAGATAGCTTGCGTCCGCGTCCGAGTTCCACTCCGACGCTGCGGTTGCGAGACAGTCCACCGGTGCAGGTAAGCACAAGATCTCCTAAGCCCGCCAGTCCGGCCATAGCTTCCCGACGCCCACCGCAAGCCATCGCCAGACGCGTGATCTCGGCCAGGCCCCGGGTGATCAGCGCGGCAATTGAATTATGCCCCAGCCCGAGCCCATCGCATACTCCTGCTGCAATCGCGATAATATTCTTCAGTGCGCCACCCAGCTCCACCCCAACTACATCGTCATTTGTGTACACACGAAATCGCGGGTCGCTGAATTCGCGCTGCACGGTTTCCACCAGCGCCGCGTCTTTCGAAGCGATTGTGATCGCAGTGGGATCTCCCCGAGCGACTTCCTTGGCAAACGATGGCCCGCTCAGTGCGCCGATACGGGGCTGGAATTCACCGCCGCTGGCGATTACTTGCGAAATCACTTCCGTCATGCGCAACAGAGTTTTCTCCTCCAAGCCTTTGGTTGCGCTGACAAACATGATCTTAGGTTGTAAATGCGTGCGCATCTGCTCGAACAAGCGCCTGCAGTGCTGGGAGGGCATTACACTGACCACGATTTCGGCTCCGTGCAGCGCTTCATCGAGACTGCCCGTCACCAATACGCAGTCGGGAATGGAATGGCCAGGTAGAAAAAGCTCATTAACGCGGCGTGAAGAGATGGAGTCGCGGACTTCCTTCTCAAAAGCCCACAGGCGAAGGCGATGAGTTCCTTTGCGTCCCAGCACGATGGAGAGACCGGTTCCCCACGCACCGGCGCCAATTATCGCAATTTGACTCATCCGCGCCTCAATTGAAACCTTGGCTCAGTTCCGGCGAGCAAGCGACGGATGTTTTCGTGGTGCCTGGCGATGATGAGCAGGGAAGCCAGTGCCACAAACCCAATTGACAGCGGCGTGGCTCCGGATTCGCGCGTGAGCCAGACCACAAGAGGGAAGCACGCGACCGCCGCAATCGATCCCAGAGAAACGTAGCGAAGGATGAACACGACCGCGATGAATATCCCTAATGCGGCCAGCACCGACTTAGGCGCGATCAGCACGAACGAACCCATCCCGGTTGCGACACCCTTACCTCCACGGAACTTCAGCCAGACGGGAAACATGTGGCCAAGCAAGACGAATAGCACAGCAGTAACCGTCCACATAGCAAATTCCGATGATAACGAAGCCTGCAGGATCGGGCGCCATGGAATGTGGGGTAGCGATATGCGCAGGAAAACCAGGGGGCTCAACATGATTCCGAGCGCCACGGCAGCGGATCCCTTAAGCGCGTCCAGGAGCAGCGTCAACACCCCGAGTAGTGGCGACTTGCGCGAGACATTGGTCGCTCCAATGTTGCCGCTGCCACTCAGCCGCACATCTTCACCGCGGAAAATGCGCACGAGTATGTAGCCGAAGGGAATCGATCCCAGAAGATAGCTGAGAGCGGCGGTGACCAGAAGTTCGTAGTTGAATAACGCCATTTTGTACGATGCCAGCGTTGATGCCCACCAGACAGTCACATCACGCCGGTGCTGTTGGGTGTCAGTTCAGCGCAAAGCGTGCAATCTTTGTATAGCGTGAGCCGCCACGTGATAGTTGGCTCTGGTATAGAAAGAACTCGTGGGCCGTCATGGTACCAAAATCGGGAGCGGACAAAGCTGACAATTTTTCCTGCAGGTGCTGAAAGTTCTTGTTTGAGCGGTCTCCATTTTGCCGGCGAGGCGAGCCGGAGCCTCCACCGCCGCGTGCCAGTGTGAGATGCGCGTTGAACGCGCGTTCTTCCTTAGGAATCCCCAAGCCAGCCGTGACATCGTCCACCGCATTGGCCAGAGAGGCGAGTGCTGGTCCGGATTCAATTCCCACCCAAAACACTCGCGCCGATTTGGCGGTTGGAAAGAATCCATGTCCACGAAAGCCCATTTCAACAGCTTGACCCTTCACCGCCGCCAAGGCTTCCTTGATTTGCTCCACAGCCTCCGCAGATTTCTCTCCGATAAATTTCAGCGTCACGTGCAAGGACTCAGGCCGGACCCAGCGCGCATCGGGCGCAAACTCACGCACGCCATCCATGAAGCGGCTAATGCGGTCGCGGATGGCATCTTCGATGTCGAGGGCGATGAAAACACGCATAGTACCAGGTAGCCGGTACCGAGTACCGAGTTGGGGATGAGTAGTGCGGCCGCTCGCCGCTTCACCGCCTAAAGAGAGCGTATCAAGCCGCTTAGGATACGGCCAAGTTCATCAATTCGCTTCAGCAGGGCCTCCGCTTCTGCGGCCTGAATATACTTTACTCTTTCAGCGATGAGAATTTGCGTTTCCAGCTCTGCCAAAGAACCGCGGGAGTGCCTTAGGAAATGCAGGAATTCACGATGACTGTAGTGAGCTTGGCCTTCTGCGATGTTGCTTGGTACAGAGACGGCTGCTCGGCGGATCTGGTCGGTGAGGCTGAATTTTTCTCGAGAGGGGAATTGTTCCGTCGTGGCATATATCTCCACGACCAAATCCATAGCCTTCTGCCACGCGATGAGGTCTTTGTAATGCTGCGCCATGAGAAACTCGGTACCAGGTGCTCGGTACTTGGTACTACATAAGCTTTCTTCTCACCATGTCGAGTGCCTGGGTGGTCGCGAACCATCGAACACGCTGCCTGTCGCCGGGAAAGTTTCGTTGCACGACTT
This sequence comes from Terriglobales bacterium, assembly GCA_036725905.1. Taxonomy (GTDB): domain Bacteria; phylum Acidobacteriota; class Terriglobia; order Terriglobales; family Acidobacteriaceae; genus QIAB01. The sequence goes on along the minus strand of DAIMDJ010000017.1, from coordinate 2,472 downwards.
CGGTTCCGCGAGCGCCGGCCAAAGCGTGGAACACCAGACCGACAGGCTTTTCCGCGCTGCCGCCTGTCGGTCCGGCAACTCCGGTAATGCCAATGCCGAACGTCGCTCCGCAGCGTTCACGGATTCCCTCGGCGAGTGCAATTGCGACTTCCCGGCTTACCGCTCCATGCTTCTCGATCAACTCCGTCGGAACGCCCGCAAATTTGGTCTTCAGTTCATTTGAGTAGACAACCGCCCCGCCAAGAAAGTACCGTGAGCTGCCGCTCATCGAAGTCAGGCGCTCGGCCAGCAGGCCTCCAGTACACGATTCTGCAGCCGCGACGGTTGCATTGCGCATCTGCAAATAGTAGCTGACGATCTGCTCCAGCGAATCGCCGTTGTCGGAATAGACAAATTCGTCAAGCTCTTCCTCAAGTTCCTCAGCTAGCTGATCGACACGCTGCTGGGCGACCTCAAGCGAAGTCCCGCGCGTCTTCAGGTGTAATTGGATTTCACCTGCCCCGGCCAGGATCGTGGTTTGCACGTCCGTATAGCGTTTGTATATTGGTGCAATCCGGGCATCGCATTGCGATTCAGCGATCATTGCGATTTTGAGCACACGCGTAACGATAAATTGCGGAGGCACTTTCGCGCGCAGTCGATCCATGCACTGCTCCTCAAACAGCGCGGTCAACTCGTGCGGTGGACCGGGCAGCAGGATGATGATCTTTTCCTTGCCTTCATATTTTCCCGTAAGCCACTGCCCGGGCGCGGACCCATTCGCATTCTGCAACACAGTTGCCCCGGCAATCACGTCTGCCTGCTTCGAATTGTTTGCTGTCATTTTGTAGCCACGCGCGGCGAAGCGACGCTCCAGGCTGGCCACGATCTCGGGATCGCGCCGCAGTTCAAGTTGCAGCGCATCAGCGACCGCTTCGCGGGTGAGATCGTCCTCGGTAGGCCCGAGTCCACCCATAAAAATAACAATATCGGCCCGCGAAAGTGCGAGGCATGCAGCTCCGGTGAGATGCTCGCGGCTGTCGCCGACGATAGTCTTGAAAATCACCTCAACTCCGAGCTGGTTGAGTTTTTCGGTGAGATAAAGCGAATTCGTGTCCTGGCGGAACGGGGTCAGCAGCTCCGAGCCGATCGCGATGATCTCGGCGTCCACGCGTTAAAGTGTAAATGATTCACGACAGAGGAGGCCGGGCACTTCACACTGGCTGCTCTGCCACCAGGGGCAGGCCTTGCAGGTTCCACGAAAGATGGTGAACTGCATTCGTAGTAGCTAAAACCGCAGCCCGCCCCGGCGCGAATGCAAGCCCAACCAGTCCCTGGCCTGAGACTTCTAAAGACGCTTTGCCCTGGGACGTGATCTTGACGATTCCTCGTTTTCCGGAAAGCGAAGCCGCGACGTACATGTTTCCTTCTACATCGAACGCCAGTCCCTGTGGGCGACCGAGGCCTCGGTAAAAAATGGAAACCTCTCCCTGCGGATTGACCTTGTACACGCAATCGAAACTGGAAGTGGTAGGCCCGGTAACGAACAGATCTCCGTGTGGCCCAAACGCCAGGTGGTACGCAGAGATGCTGGGCTCAAGCGTGGCGAAGACAAAGATCTGCCGGTCGCGGGCGATCTTAAAAATTGTGCCGCTGCGGTCGCCGACGTACAAGTTCTCAGCGCGATCAAAAGCGATCCCAGTTGCAATGCCCATCCCCTCCGCATAGGTGGACATCGTCCCGTTTGGCGCGACCCGGTAAACGGCGCCGTCATGTCGCGACGAAACGTACATCTGTCCGGCTCTGTCGAAGGCGATTGCTGTGGCATTCATCAGATCTCCGAGGAAGGGTTTTGCACTGTAGTTGGTGTCGATCTTGTAAATCGAGACCGGCACTTTTTGTCCCCGCGAACCGGAGAAGGTCGCGTAGATGTTGCCTTCGGCATCAAGGGCGGGATTGGTGACGGGGTGAAGATTCTCTGCTATAGGAACCGCCACCTTGATTTGATGCGGGTTGCTGGAGTGGCCGTTAGTCGAGACGACGACCGGGCCGGAGGAAGCGCTGGCGGGCACGCGAGCGACTAAGAATTCGTCTGAGCTGATGAGCACCGCGCCCTCAAGTTCGCCGAAGCGCACGCGTGGACGCCGCAGTTCCGGTGGCCGCAGGCCGGTACCGCTAATCCGCACCTCGCCCCCGGGCAGGGCTGCGCTGGGATGTACGGCTTCAATCCGCGGATTGCCATTTACGTTCTTCTTGCCCAGCAGGCGATCGGAAATTCCCATGGCCTTCGGCTTCCTTGCGCGCGGCGAACTAACGAGGCAACCAACCGAAATGCAGAACCAGCTGCATGACGACCAGAGCGTAAAGGCCCGCTCCTACGTCGTCAACTACAATTCCCACGCCTTCAGGAAGTTGCTCCAGGCGGCGTAGCGGCGGCGGCTTTACAATGTCGAACCCTCGAAAAAGTATAAAGCCGAGCAAAAGAGATTTCCA
>DAIMDJ010000016.1:16573-17679 GCA_036725905.1 Terriglobales bacterium | reverse complement strand
GGCTATCGTTCTTATCGTTTGAGCGGCGCTCACGCCGACTCTCGTCTCGGGCTCTATGGATTCGGCGCTTCGGCGCATCTGGTGCTCCAGCTTGCCCGCCATGAAGGCTGCGAAGCGTACGTGTTTACAAGATCTCAAGCACATCGCGATCTCGCGAAGAAGCTTGGCGCGGTCTGGGTAGGAGCGGCGGAGGACGTGCCCCCTCAGCCGCTCGATGCGTCCATAGTCTTTGCCCCCGCTGGCTCGCTTATCCCACATGCGCTTCGTGCGCTACGCAAAGGCGGCATTCTCGTCTTGGCAGGAGTTACGATGAGCCCCATCCCCCAAATGGACTATTCGCTTCTTTATCAAGAGCGCCAGATTCGCACCGTCGCCAACAGTACACGCCAGGATGTGCGCGAATTTCTCGAATTGGCGGCGGAAGCTCCGGTCAGAACAGAAGTCCAGGTCTTTGATCTTGAGCAGGCCAATTCGGCCCTGCAGGCGTTAAAGAAAAGTGAAATTAAAGCCGCTGCCGTGCTGCAGATTTCTCGCTCCTAATCGAGGCGCGATCAGGTCTAAGTAACTATTGTTTTGCTCCGGCCTGCCGATACTCCTCGATAGGGGATGAGTATGCCCGGTTCCATGCCTCTCCAAACCCGGGAAGGCATTAGTTCGTCTGCTGCGCCCGAGCCCCAGCCGCGTGCTCCGCGTTCTCGAGCGCTACTCGGCCGAGTATTTCTTGGTCTTTGTTTTTTCGGCATCTATCTGCTGCTTACACGCTCTGACATCATTTTGCAAGCCAGGAGCGGATTCAGCGTGTGGTATCCCGCCAATGGTCTTGCCTTCGCCTTCATGCTGGGAATCAGCCCCTGGTATGCACCACTAGCGGCTGTGGCGGACTTTTTGTCCGCAGTGTTGTTCTACCACGAACGGATGCTGTCGTGGACCGTGGCGCTCGGTCCTGTTGGCACTATAGTCTATGCCACAGCCGCAATTATCTTGCGCCGCCGGTTGCGAATTGATCTTGATCTGAGCCATCGTCGCGACGTTGTGCGCTACGCACTGGTAACACTGGTCGCGGCCGTTTTTTCCACCGCTGCCGGGATAGCAGGATTGCTCGCCGA
>DAIMDJ010000016.1:0-16473 GCA_036725905.1 Terriglobales bacterium | reverse complement strand
GTCCTCTGGGTAATGTTCGGTTCGCCTTTGGCGAAGCTCGGCTTCTATTATCTGAGTTTTCTTCCGATTATTTGGATCGCTATGCGCCAGGGCATTGGCCGTGTTTCGGGCGGAATTCTCTTGTTTAATTTTGGGGTCGTGCTCTCCTTGCGTGTCTTTAATGCGGATTCCGTTGCCACAGTCAACCTGGGCACACTGATGCTGGCGGTTTCTTTCACTGGCCTCATCGTTGGATCTGCCGTGAGCGAGAGGCATCGTATTGGTCACGAACTGCATGAACAGACTCTGTATCTGCATTCATTGATCGAAAACAGCCCATTTGGAATTGTCGTACTCGATCCTCTGCGCCGGGTTCAGCTATGCAATGCCGCCTTCGAAGGCCTTTTTCTATTCAGTGCGCGAGAGATGTCCGGAAAGACTCTTGAGTCGCTGCTCTCGGCCAGGGATGAAATCGACCAGATGCGCGAACTCTCGGCACAGGTGTTTGCCGGGCAGCCTGTTCATGAGACAGTGCGCCACTTCCGGCGCGACGGAAAATTCCTGGAAATAGAAATCAATGCAGTTCCCTTACGCCGTGGTGGCCGCGTTCAGGGAGCATATGCGATCTACAACGATGTTTCTGAGAGAGCAAAAGCAGAGGAGGAGGCTAAAAAACACGCCGACTCCCTTAAACGCTGGGTCGAAGAGTTGCAGTTACGCACTACTCAGATGTCGCTGCTGAATGAAATGGGCGACCTGCTGCAATGCTGTGCCAGCACTGTTGAGGCGCGCTCTGTGGTCTCAAGGCTCTGCCGGAAACTTTTCGCGGAAGCTGCTTCAGGAATGCTGTTTGAGTTCAGTGCGACTCAGAATGTGGTTGAGGCGACCGCGTTCTGGGGAGACTCGCACATCTCGGAGTCGGCCTTTGCCCCGCAGGCATGCTGGGCGGTTCGCCGCGGCCGGCCGCACTGGAGCGAACCGGCCTCAGATGGAATCCTGTGCGCTCATTTTGCATCGCCGGATGCGGTGGCAGTGCTTTGTGTTCCTATGATGGCGCAAAGCGATGTGGTCGGAGTCCTGCACCTGCAGTATGGGCTGGGCTGCGCTACCGGAACGGGCGGCGACCAGGAAAGTTTTCACAAATCACAGGAGACTCTCGCCAGTGCAGTGGCTGGACAAATCGCGCTCGCTTTGGCCAGTCTGCGGCTGCGGGAGACGCTTCGTGAGCAATCGATTCGCGATCCGCTCACCGGCCTTTTCAATCGCCGCATTATGCAGGAGAGCCTGAACCGGGAACTGCATCGTGCCCGCCGCAAGAACCACCCGGTCACCGTCGCCTTGGTCGATCTCGATCACTTCAAGCGCTTTAACGATACTTGGGGTCACGATGCCGGAGACCTGGTTCTGAAAACTATGGCCCAAATATTTCGCAGCCACTTTCGCGCCGAGGATGTAATTTGCCGCTATGGGGGCGAAGAGTTCTCAATCATTCTTCCTGAAGCTTCTGCGGAGGATGCCGCAAAACGCGCGAATGTGCTACGCGACGAAGTGCGAAAACTCACCATTCGTTATCTTGATCAGAATCTCGATCCTGTGACGCTGTCCATAGGTTTAGCGACTTTTCCGCAACATGGATCGACTGGCGAGCAACTGTTGCGCATTGCTGACCAATGTCTCTATCAGTCGAAAGCCGCCGGGCGCGACCGCGTCACCACGCCCCATGCAAGCGAGGATGTCACGAAACGCGAGGCTTCGGTAATCGGATAAAAGCGAAATCAGCTTCTACAAGCTGCCTTAGCCATACGCACGACAGGAAGCGACGCGCCGTTCGCAAGCGGCACTTCAGTGCGCTTGATCTCGACGTAGCCTCGGGCTTGATACAGCGGAACCCCGGTAAGCGTCGCGCCCATCTCGAATCTCTGGAATCCTGCGGCCACGGCGGCATGCTCACAGATCTCAAGAATCTTGCTGCCGATTCCGCGTCGAGCCCATTCTGGATGGACGAAGAAGGCGCGGATCTTGGCCGCATCTTTTTGCGGATTAAGAAGCTCATCTTCACGTCCTGCCCGATGATCGCTGCCGAACAGGGTCTTGCGTTTGCTCCAACCGCCACAGCCGACCAGCACGGAGTTGTCATTTAACACGGCTTCGGCAACGAAATACGTTCCATCGGCAATGAGCTGTGTATCCACGCCGAGCAGTGTGCCCAGCGCACCCTCAAGCTGGTCACTTGTGTAACCCTGCGGCATCAGTCCACGGACGGAAGCCTCGATGAGCGCGTGTAACGCCGCGATATCCGTGGGAACTGCCATCCGAATTTGAATAGGTGTTCGAAGCGACTCCACAGCCCGCTCCAGTAGCGCCCGATTCTAGACAACAAGCAAACTGGCTAATTATCCTAGCAGTCATGCCACAAGAAATAACTGGGATGCAACATGCCGTCGCGATCGACCGTGAAGAGATTGTTCAAATCTATAAGTTGATCCGGCCCCACGTGCGGCGAACACCAGTGATCGAAGTTGACGGCGCCGATTTCGGGCTCGCGGGGATCAGCATTGTTCTGAAACTCGAACTGCTCCAGTATTCAGGATCATTCAAAGCGCGTGGCGCTATGGCGAACCTGCTGGTGCGGAATGTCCCGCCGGCGGGAGTAGTCGCGGCTTCGGGAGGAAATCACGGAGCCGCCGTTGCATTTGCCGCTCATCGCCTGGGAAAGCCGGCGCGGATTTTTGTCCCGAAGGTAGCCTCTGCCTCGAAGACCGAACGGATTCGCGGCTATGGCGCTGAACTGGTGATCACGGGTGATCGCTATGCGGAAGCGCTGGCGGCGAGCCAGGAGTGGGCGGCACGGTCGGGGGCGATGGAAGTGCACGCTTACGATCAGATCGAAACGCTGCTTGGACAGGGAGCCGTGGGCCTGGAATTCGAGGAGCAAGATCCGGGACTGGACTCACTTTTGGTTGCGGTCGGGGGCGGCGGATTAATTGGCGGAATTGCGGCTTGGTATGCCGGGCGAGTGAGGATCATCGGCGTCGAGCCGGAGGCTGCGCCAACGCTGGCAATGGCGCTTGAAGCTGGTCATCCGGTGGACGCTCCCGCGGGCGGAATTGCCGCTGATTCCCTGGCGCCGAAACGTGTGGGGGAGCTGATGTTTCCGATAGCTCAGAAATATATCGATCAGGTGGTGCTGGTGCCCGATGACGCGATTGAGGCAGCTCAGAATTCGTTGTGGAATATTTTGCGTGTTGCCGCAGAACCGGGTGGCGCGGCGGCATTCGCGGCCTTGCTCTCGGGGAGATATCAGCCAAAGCCCGGCGAGCGAGTTGGGATAGTGGTTTGCGGCGGGAATACGACGGCTGTAAATTTCGGGAGCAACGGGCGATGAGAACTTAAAAATTCGCGCTCTGCGAGCTTTTCGCTCAAAAGCTTTTTGACCGCGGAGGTGCTCAAAATTCTCAGGCGCTAACTTTCTCTCGTTCTGCACGCGCCTGCTCAGCTTTCAGTTCATCCCAGCTGGGCAGCGAAGTGTCGCCAGTAATTAGCCGCGCGCCGCGTTCGTAGGTGAGGTAAGACCAGGCCCATTGGATCATGACAATCAGCCGATTACGGAATCCAATCAAGAAGAAGATGTGGATGAACAACCATGCGAGCCAGGCGAGGAACCCGCTGATGTGAATCTTGCCGAACTGCGCGACAGCAGCGGCGCGGCCGATGGTCGCTAGATTTCCTTTATCAATATAGTGAAAATTCTGGCGTGGTTCGCCACGCAACTCGCGGCCGATGTTGTGAGCGGTTGCCTTCCCTTCCTGCATCGCGACCGGAGCTACGCCAGGCAGCATCTTCCCGGTTTCATCTTTCAGCGACGCCAGATCGCCGATGACAAACACTTTCGGGTGACCAGGAATGCTCAGGTCCGGATTGACCAACACGCGTCCGGCGCGATCAATGGGTGTGCCGAGCTTGGTGCCTAATGGCGATGCCGCAACGCCGGCGGCCCACAAGACGACCGCAGCCGGCAGGCGAGTTTTGCCGATCAGCACGGCGGCGGGTTGCATGCCGGTGACCATAGCGCTGGTTTGCACCTCCACTCCAAGGTGGCGTAGTTGCGCTTCGGCACTGCGCGAAAGGTCCTCGGGATAAGCCGGAAGTATGCGCGGTCCGCCTTCGAGCAACACGATGCGGGTGTGCTGGGGATCGATAGAATGGAATTCGTTTTTCAGTACGTGGCGCGCGATTTCGGCCAGGGTGCCGGCGAGCTCTACGCCAGTCGGGCCTCCGCCCACGACCACAAAATTGAGAGGCGAGTGCCGGCCAGTTTCGGCGGCATCGCGTTCCGCCAGCTCAAAGGCCAGCAGCACGCGGCGGCGAATTTCGATAGCGTCTTCGACGGTTTTCAGCCCCGGTGCCAGCGGTTCCCATTCATCGTGTCCGAAATAAGCATGGCTGGCTCCAGCGGCAACGATCAGATAGTCGTAAGAAATATCGCCATCGCCAAGTTTCACAACTTTCCGCGCGAGATCGAGATCCTGCACCTCGCCCATGAGCACCTGAACATTGCGATAGCCGCTGAGAATCCAGCGGATGGGGGCGGCGATTTCGCCAGGAGACAAACCCGCAGTCGCCACCTGATAGAGCAGCGGCTGAAAAGTGTGGAAGTTTTTGCGATCGATGAGAGTAACGCGAACCGGATAGCGCGCGAGCGTGCGCGTTGCGAGCAGGCCTCCGAAACCCGCGCCGATTACAACCACATGCGGACTGGGCTTGCTGTCCATCACTGTACTTTATATGATTCCAACTGGTGTCCACGGTCTCGAAAAGTTTTCCTCAAGAAAGCGTACCTGCTCCTTCGATCCCTCTTTCGGAGCAGGATGTCGTTGGCCGATCAGCGCTCGGCATCTGGTTACAGATCGCGTTCGCATACGGTCTGCTCGAAGCAGCTTTGTGGACGCCCCCCGGGCGGCTGGATCTTGCCTGGATGATTCTGACCGCGGCGTTCATTCTCGTGATGGCATTCCGGGGACCCTACTCCGCTCGGGAAATGGGCGTGACGTTCCCTACGGGCAAAGCAACCATCTGGATTGTAGGCGCTGGATTGATCTTAGCGGCGACGCTTTGGTCATTTGCAGCTTTGACGGGAGCCGACGCTGCGCCAACTCACGCGATGCCTTTGCGGACAACCTGGCAATATGCCGTTTGGGCCTTCCTGCAACAGTTCATGCTGCAATCGTTCTTCTTTGTGCGGCTGGAATCGCTGCTGGGCAGCCGGCGCGCAGTGTTGGCTACCACTGTTTTATTCGCTGCCGCTCATATTCCGAATCCCATCCTGACAGTTGGAACTGTTCTCGCTGGATTCTTCTTCTGCGAAATGTTCCGACGCTATCGGAATATCTTTCCGTTGGGCGTAGTCCACGTGATTCTGGGGCTGGCGATGGCCGCCAGCGTTTCCGATGCACTTCTGCATCACATGCGCGTGGGGATCGGATTCGTGCAATTCCATTAAATGCTAGCCCAAACGCACAGCGAATGCATGACTAAGCTTCTCTTTGCGAACTTTGCGGCTTTTCTTAGCGTCCTTTGCGGTTAAGAGCTTTGAACCGCAGAGAACGCTTAAGAAACGCCAAGATCGCGGAGAAAAAGAAGATTTGTCCTCGCGTTCTAGACAACCCCGTTTTGCAGAACGCCTCGATGATCCTTCCCAAGCCTTACAATTCGGTTAACATTGCTGCGGATTTATGGCGTCCGCTTTGAGCCAAAATACGCTGCAGGATCGTAATTCGAGCGCAAGCGCTTTCTCGCCCGGTTGGATTCACCTTGCCCTGCCATCGGTTACCGATCTCATCTTCATACTCGTGCTTGTTTTGTTGAGCTACAGTGTGCTTGCCGCACGTTTGCTGGGAGATGCTGGAATCGGATGGCACATCCGCAATGGTGAACTCATGCTGCGCTCGCACATGATCACGCGGACCGATCCTTTCTCCTACACCATGAGCGGACGGCCATGGCTGGCCTGGGAGTGGCTCTACGATGCGATCATCGGGGTAGTTCACAAGTCGCTGGGATTGAATGGAGTAGTGTTTTTCACGGCGACCGTAATCGCATTCACGTTTGCGCTCACCTTCCGCATTCTGCTGGCTCGTGGAAGCTTGCTGCAGATTTCTATCGCGCTGTTGCTGCTTGCGATGGGAGCCGCGATGATTCATTTCCTGGCGCGTCCGCACGTGCTCAGTTGGCTGTTTACTGTGATCTGGTTTCAGTTGCTGGATTCAGCGGAGGTCGCGCCGGAAAACAGGAGACAGCTGCTCTGGTTGCCTTTGCTCATGCTGCTTTGGGTGAATCTGCACGGTGGATTTTTGTTCGGATTGGCGCTGCTTGGTTTGTATTGCCTCGCTGGAACGATTCGATACTTGCAGGCAGGCGCTGAGAGCCGACAAGCGGCGGCGTGGGTGAAGCAATTGTCAGCCGTGGGCGCGCTATCATTTTTGGCAACGTTCGCAAACCCCTATGGCTACAAGCTGCATGCGCATATTTATCGCTACCTCTCCAACCGATTTTTGATGAATCACATCGACGAGTTCCGCTCACCGGATTTTCACGGCGTCGCGCAGGAATGTTTTGCAGTCTTGCTGGTGATTACGATCATTGCTTTGGCCGCAGCGCGAGGAAAGATACGAGCTTCGCAACTGCTGGTGATTCTGTTTGCCTCCTATAGCGGGCTTTACGCTTCGCGCAATCTGCCGGTCGCCTCGATTCTGCTGATTCTCATTGCCGGGCCAATGCTTTCTGCCGCCGTGCGCGATACCGGGAACAACGCGGAGTTGCCGGATCGCACGCGCAATTTTTTTTCGAGATGCAGCTCTTTTGCGTTGCGCATGGGGAGCCTGGAACTAAGTTTGCGTGGACGCCTTTGGCCGGTTGCGGCCGTGGTATTCGGACTTTTTGTCTGCATTCAGCACGGCCGGGTCGGCTCGCATCAACTCATGAACGCACATTTTGATGTAAAAAAATTTCCAGTAGCGGCGGTCCAGGTGATCGCAGAACGCGGCATCCAGGAGCCGATTTTCAGCCTGGACTCCTGGGGCGGGTATTTCATTTATCGTCTTTATCCGGAGATGAAGGTGTTCGTGGACGACCGCCACGACCTCTATGGCGAGCAATTTCTGCGAGAGTACTTGACCGCCATTCGGCTGGCACCGAGATGGGATGAAGTTTTGGATGAGAAGCGTGTGAATTGGGTGCTGATGCCTGGGAATTCCTCACTGGCGAATATGCTGAAAGAAACTCACCGATGGAGAGTCATCTACGCCGATGACGTGGCCATCTTACTGGAGCGGGAACAAGGCGGAACAGGTCCGATATAGGCGTGTAGGCCCGCGCTTACATCCATATTTTCGTGCTAAAACCGATCTTTGGTATCGATATTGAATCCAAGGTATACGGTAACTTCGACGGGCTGATCTCCACGTAGGGCGGGACTGAATTTCCAGTTCGGAAGAGAGGCTAGAACCTTGGTGGTTGTATCCATCGCAGTTTGCTCGATGACCTTCGTATCACGAAGCAATCCTGAGCGGTCAAGAATGCATGCAAGAATCAGGCGCGACCGCTGCAAGTCGGGGGGAAGATCGGAGCGTATGATCTGGGGCGCGACCAGGTCCTCCGCGTAGGGATGCGACGCGGAGGCGGGATCGGTATACCACAAGACTGTTGGCCCAAGGCCGGTTTCGAAATAGATCGTATATCCCTTGTCGCCTTTCAATGCGCCGTAGAAGTTGAAGGCGCCACCCGCCCGGGCACTTGCCACAACCGTGATTCCTGGGCCCTTGCGATCCGCACCCTTGGCGGAACGTCCGGCGATCGAGGGGTCATTCGCATCTGTACTGAAGCTGGGTAACGTAACGATGTTGCTGCTGCCGCCTTTCACAGCAACTCCAGGCATGGGCGGATTACCACTTGCGCCGCTGCCTGCGCCGCCTGGCCCCGGATAAGGTGAAATCCCACCGCGCGCCATTTTGTCTGAACCGCGACCACTACCTTCCTTTCCTGCGCCGGAACCTTCGCCGGAAAAGCCGCTGCCAGGCCCATTGCCGCGACCGATGCCTGTGCCACCTCCCGATCCGCCCAATCCGCTGTTGAGGCCGCCGGAGGGCGACAAAGCCAACGATCCGGCTCCGCCATTGCCTGGAACGCCCACCTTGGAGCCGGGTTGGCTCGACACAACGACGCCGGTTTCAGATCCGACGCCCCCGCTCTTGGGCGGCGCGGCGGTGTCGCCGACATCCAGAGACCCGCCAAATCCCGCGCCTCGGTTTCCCCGTCCATGGCCCGAGAGGGAACCGCCAATCGAATTAGGAGGGGGAGGCACAACACCCACAAATGAACCCCCGAGGCCGCCACCTCCCTGATGAGTACCGCCCATGCCGCCGCTTAGTTGCGCCGGAGGCGGCACGACGCTGCCACTGAGTCCATTGCCAAAGCCGCTGCCGGATTGGCGCTGCACTCCTCCACCGCTGCTCAACTGGCCGGGAGGAGGCACAACTGTGCCATCTCCCAATCCGCCGATCGCGCGATGTTCGTCCGAGCCTCCGCCCAATTGCGCCGGCGGAGGAACAATTTGCTTGTGCAGTTCACCGGAGCCGAAGCCTGGGCCTGCGGAGGCGATATCGCGAGTAATCTGAGTTGGCGGCGGGGCGACCACGTTTGCGGGCAATGCGAGCCGCGGATTGGAATTCGTGGCCTGGACCGGCGCTGAGACTGGCGGCGGGATGACCTGAATGCTCTGCGAGCCGGGCAAGCGGAGCATAGTCGCATCCCGCTGAGGCCCGGTGGGAGGCGGCGCAATCACGCCGCTGTTCAGCGCTGGCGCGGGCATTATTTTGTCGCGCTGGACATCTGGACTCGGCGCAATCACGTTTGCGAGTAGGCTTGGGGCATTCTGAAATTTGTCGCGTTGTACATTCGAGCTCGGCGGAACAACCGAAGAATTAAGTGACGGCGCCGCCTGCAATCTGTCGCGTTGCACATTGGACGCGGGGGCAATAGGCGCAAACAGCATGGCCGGAGTTCGCAGTGAAGATTGCAAACCTTCGGCGGGAGGAGGGCCAGGGACGCCTCTATAAGCCAGCAGGTTTGCCACGGCGGAATCGGAACGAGGCAAGTCGAGCTTGGGGGCGTCCACCACTTTGTCGCGGAGAGAAATACCGCGCGCTACGCGAATCGCCTGGGTCCGGTGGTAAGCTTCCTGGCCTCCAGCGCGACCTGAGCGGCCGGTCTCCGCGCCGCCAGCATCTTCTGTGCGCGGAAGTTCGTCGCCCGAATAGTAGATCACGTCGTATTTGGGCATTGGCGGCGGCTGATACGGCTGCATGGCCGCGAATCTCTCCGGCAGCACAATGACCGCGACCAGTACAGCGGCTTCCAGCACCCACGAAGCCAGCATGCCACGATAGGGAAACAGTCCGGTCTTAGCTTCGCCGGCGAGGCGTTCAGGCGAGCGTCTGAAAGCGGGACGGATTGCAGTCCGGAACTCCTCCCAGGGCGATGACCACTCGACAAGAAGCTTGGGGGCGTCGCTCACAGCGGGTGCGCCTCCGATCCTGAAGCAATCTCGATCTGGTCGCCAACAGCAGTGCGCGTTGAATGTAGTGTGTTTTCTGGTAGCTCCAGAACGGAAATCGCGTTCATGCGAACCGGCGCCATTCGCCAGGGCTTGAGACTTTGCTCGAGATGAACCACGGTTTTGTCGCGATCGAGATAGAGCACATCAATAGGAAAGCGCATGGCGAAGGTATGTACGCCGCGCGACGGGACGAGCCACAGCCCTCGACCAGCAGGAAAGCTAGAGGCATCAGCGCACATAAGACCGCGGAACCGCGACCAGTGTGTTCCCGCGATGCGCAACTGAGTGGCCAGATAAGCTTCGCGCGTGCGGTTGAAAGCGTACGCTGTGGGGCCCGGGGTTGACATTACTGCTCCTGAATGCGCAGCCAAACTTGCAAACTTCAGCGGCCCTGGCTCAGCTGGCGAAAGAGCTGAATCATCGCCGGCCCAAGGGTCACAAAAATGATGGATGGCAGAATAAATACTGCCAGGGGGACTACCATTTTAATCGTAGTTTTGGCCGCCTGCTCCTCCGCGCGCTGACGGCGCTCCGTTCGCAGCGTTTCCGAGTGCATGCGCAGCGCCGTAGCGATGCTTGTGCCGAAGCGGTCAGTCTGGATGAGCGTAGTGACCAAAGCCCGAACATCGTCAACGCCGGTGCGATCGCTGAGATTGCGCAACGCCTCCGCGCGCGGCTTGCCGGCCCGCATCTCGAGATTCACAAGATAAAATTCATCGCTCAAATCGGGATGCGAGTACTTGAGATCTTCCCCGACGCGCATAAGCGCCTGATCTAGGGCGAGACCGACCTCCACACAGATGACCGTTAGATCGAGCGCATCGGGCAATGCGATCGTGATGCGACGCTGGCGGTCTTTGATCATGCGCTTCAGCACGAAACGGGGGACAAAGAAGCCAAAGCCACCGACGCCGATCATCAGGAGAAGATCGAAGCCTTGCTCGACTGCGACCACGCCCAGCATCCCCACTAAGGCAAGCAGCATGCGGCTGCCAACGTACATAGTGAGGTGACGCGGCTCGCGGTAGCCCGCCTGAATGAGCCATTTACGCGTGCGCGAGACTTCACTTGGCGAGAGAGGCAGAGCCTTGCTGAAGGGATCGAGCGCATGCTCCAACCTCTCCCTAAATGCAGGCTTTTCACGCGGCTGGGACTTCTGCCAGCCCAGCGCACGCAAGCGGGCGCCCAGCACTGATGACGGAGCATACGCGGCTGCGCCAAAGGAAAACACCCCGAGTGCGACGGTGAGAAACAGAATGATTGTCAGCGCCAGCGCCATAACTTAAACCTGAATCTGAATCACCTTTCGGATAACGAAATATCCAATCGTCTGCAAGGTGATGCCGGCCACGACTAGGATGTGTCCGATGGGATCTGCGAATAAAGGATGAATGAAGCTGGGATTCAAGACCTGCATGCTGACCACGATAATGGGGGGTAATCCCATCAGCAGCATCATGGTGAGGCGTCCCTGTGCCGTATGCACACGCACCTGGCGCATAATCTTGAAGCGCTCACGAATCATGTAGGAGAGGTTATCAAGAATTTCGGCCAGATTGCCGCCAGTTTCGCGCTGCAACATTACCGCCGTGACAAAGAACTTCACGTCCACCAGGGGAACGCGTTCGGTGAAGTTCAGCAGCGCATCGCGCACAGGCAGGCCAAATTTCTGCTCTTCGAAAAGCTTGCGGAATTCGGATGAGACTGGCTCGCCAACTTCGTTGGCGATCAGCTCCAGCGCACTGGTGAACGCGTGGCCAGCGCGTACTGCGCGCGCCAAGGTATCGATCGCTTCGGGAAACAGTTCCTCGAACTTTTGAAAGCGCTTGCTGCGACGGTAGGAAGCGAACGAGTAAGGCATGATTGCGCCAAGCATCACACCGACAACTGTAAACAACAAAGACTCGTTTCCTGAGAGCGGGCTGCTTACGAGAAAGGCCGCGAATCCAAGGGCGAGCGCGCTGACCGCACACAGCCCCAAAACATTGCCGGCGCGCATCCCCATATCCGCTTGGGAGAGCAATGTCTGCAAATCAGAGATCCGCTCGGAACGGCGCAGCAGGTTGTCGAGCGCCGGGAATCTGCTCAACATCTCGTCTCGAACCAGCGCGAGTTCCTCGCCAGGCTTGCGCTCCGCCGTCTTCTCTACTGTTTCCAGACGCTCACGCAGCAGACGAGCCTTGGCACTGCGCTGATCGAGGGCCCAGCCGAGCATAAAGACCAGCAGCGCAACCAGGAAGAAAACCGCGATGGCAATCAAGACTGGCATATGTTTACAAGCTATTCAGCTATCAGCCTAGCTTTCAGAACTCAAACCTCCATGCTCGAATCGAATATTGCAGGGCGCAGCCGGCAACCGGCTGTCGCCAGCCTGTCGGCGAACTTGGGCCTGATACCGGTAGCGCGAAATGCACCGCGCACTTTGCCCGTTTCATCGAGCCCGTGCCGGTCGAAGATGAAAATATCCTGCATGCAGATAATCTCCCCTTCCACGCCGGTGACTTCTGAAACTGCGATTACCTTGCGCGAACCGTCCGAGAGACGCGCGATTTGCACAACGCCATGGATCGCGGATGCAATTTGTTGGCGTACCGCACGCTCCGGAATATTGAGATTAGCCATGGAGAACATGCTCTCGACTCGGGCCAGCGCGTCGCGTTGAGAATTAGCGTGGACGGTAGTCAATGACCCGTCGTGACCCGTATTCATGGCCTGGAGCATGTCAAACGCTTCTTCGCCGCGGACCTCCCCAACCACAATGCGGTCAGGGCGCATACGCAGGCTGTTGATAACGAGCTGCCGCTGGCGCACGGCACCTTTGCCCTCAATATTCGGCGGGCGGGTTTCGAGGCGTACAACGTGCTCCTGTTTCATCAGAAGTTCAGCCGCGTCTTCGATGGTAACGATTCGCTCAGAATTTGGGATGTAGCCCGAGAGCACATTGAGCAGCGTGGTTTTGCCGGCGCCGGTGCCACCAGAAATCAAGAGATTCAAGCGGCCTTTCACCATAGACGAGAGCAATTCCAGCATGGGCTCGGTCATGGTCTTGTTCTCTAGCATGTTGCGGGCGGTGACAGGATCGCGGCCGAAACGGCGAATCGAAAGGCATGCCCCATCGATTGCTAAAGGCGGAATAATCGCATTCACACGCGAGCCATCCGCAAGGCGCGCGTCTACCATCGGCGAAGACTCATCCACGCGTCGACCAACGCGAGAGACGATCCGATCGATGATTTGCATCAAATGAGCGTTATCTTTAAAGCTCAGCCCGGTTCGCTCGAGTTTCCCGCCACGTTCTACGTAGACCTTATCGAAGCGATTGACCAGGATGTCGGAGATGCTGGGATCTTTCAGAAGCGGCTCGAGCGGGCCCAGGCCGAAGATTTCATCCAGAATTTCCCGCGAAAGGCGCTCACGCTCGGCGAAGCTGAGAGGTACGGCTTCACTGTTAACAGTATTGCGGATGAGCAGCAGCACCTCTTCGCGCGCGGCATCACTCGGCGTGCGGCCCAGTTTTTCAAGATCGAGCCGGTCAAGGATTTTGCGGTGGAGATCCGCTTTAACCTGCTGGTACTCGGCCCGTTCAAAGGTCTGCAAATTCGGCATCGATAAACTCAGAGTCTCTGCTTACCTGCACGGGCGAGGACGCCCGCGCCTACATAAATTCCTAACAGGTTGCGGAAAAATGTTATGCAGCCACATCAGCGGCTAAAGCCGCCATGAAAACAAGCCACTTAAGGCAGCGCTGAAGCGCTGCGCCACCCAAAATCAGAGTTTTTCCGCAACGTGCTAAACCGTTTTGAACAGCGACCAGGCACGTCGTTTCACGTCAACGTCGTTTTCTGTCAAGCGTCCGGCAAGTCCAGTAAACGAACGCGCAATCTCCGTATGATTCTGATGCATCAGAGGAATGCCCCTGTCGATCGCCGCAGAGACTGCAAAATATTGATTAGGAATCTTCCAGAGCAGCTTGATTCCTGCCGCCGCTTCGGCGTCAGACTCGCTGAAACCCGGAATTTTGCGGAACCGATTCAGCACGAGTTGCACACGCTCGCGGCCTCCGGTTTCGCCGAGATATTGTTGCAAGCGCGCAGCACTCCATAGCGAGGCGACATCTGCGTGTGCGACCAGCAGAACGCGTTCAGAGAGGTTACATACCAGGCGCGTCGTTGCGTCCATGCGCGTGGAAGCGTCCACAACCACATAACGAAAGTGGCTCACTAGCAGATCAAAAAGACGCGCGAACTCGGCGGTCGAAGGCTCTACAGCAGCCGGCGCATTGGGTCCTGCGAGTAGCTGTAAACCGCCGTTGTGGCGGGTCATAAAACTTTCCAGCAAAGAGCTATCCAGCCGGTGGAGGTTGCGGATGGCGTCAGCTACCGTGAACAGTGGCTTTAGGTTCATATGCAGGGCGGTGTGGCCGAGTGTAGCAATATCCACCAGGGCCACGTTGCCGTGAGCCGACTGCAAAGCGAGCGCAAGATTGACGGCGACCGTTGTTGCCCCGCTTCCACCTTTTGCGTTCACAATGGTAAAGACCTTACCGCGTGAACCTTCGCGGCTCACTTTTCTCTGGGCCGTAGTGAGCCGAACGAAAGCCTCGAGTAGATCCGTTGTAGTCGTTGGGCGCTCAATGTACTCGCGCGCGCCCGAGCGCATCGCGTTCACGATTGCCTGCGGCTGGGCCATGCTGCCAATGGCGAACAAAGGGGTTTCCGGCAACTCCTGGTGGACGATTTCGATTGCTCGCAAAGCCAGCGTCGGGTTATCGCCGGGAACGTCGACCAAAACCACGTCCGGAGTGGCGGTTTGGATACGCCGCACGACGGGATCAGTGGCAACTACCGGAAAGGTAGCGCAACTGTGTACCGTGCGCGCCACGCTGGTCCCGTCTACCAGAACCTGCAAGATCGCGCGCTGTTCGCTATCTTGCGCGACTATGACTACAGACAGTTCGGGCATGTGCTGCTGCCCCCTCTACAAAACATCGTCTACTTTGACCCGCCTGATGGTTTCTTTCCATCAAACTGGTTGTTATCCAGAAATGGCTTAGGGTACTTCGGCCCCGAAGGCGGCTGATTGCCGGCAGCGACCCGCCGGGCAGTGCAAAGAACCATCAACTCTGAATTGCTCTTTTGTGCGCTCTTGCTTTTGAAGAAATTACCCAGAATCGGGATATCACCCAACCCGGGAATCTTGTTGCTGAGATTGGTGACGCGATTATCCATCAAGCCCGCGATCACGAAGCTTTGACCGTCCTGCAATTCAAATTCAGTATCTGCGCGACGTGTGCTTATCGCAGGTACAGTGAAACCTGAGATGGTCAGGGAATTGGCGAAATCCAGCGTGCTTACTTCCGGCACTACCCGCAAATGAATGTTGCCATTCGGCATGATTACCGGCGTGAACTTCAGTTTCACGCCGAACTCTTTGAACGAAATAGTAACCGCGGTAAAACCTTGCCCCGGCTGGACGATGGGAAAGGGAAACTCGCCCCCCGCCAGGAAGCTCGATTCTTTGCCATTTACAGCAATAAGGTTGGGCTCGGCGAGGATCTGCAGAAGATTCCTCGTCTGCAAGGCGCGAATCACCGCCCCAAGATGAATATCTGGGCGGAACAGAAATACGTTCAACAGGTCATTTATAGTTTCGGTGCTGCTGAATGGCGGTGTTATTGGAGGCCGTGGGAACGTGTCAGTGACGTCCCCAATCCTGGTACCGCCAAATTGGCCTGTGGTGGTGTTGCCGACAAAGTTTCCTGCGCCGGTATTAAGAATGTTGACCCCTAGCTGCGTCACTGCGGAGCGGTCAACTTCCGCAAACTTTACTTCGAGCAGGACTTCCTGAGCTCCCACTGGACCGAACGTCAAGACGTTCACCACATTCTTGGAGTACGCTTCCGCAATCATTCCGGCGCGCTTAGCAACATCCTCTGTAGAAACGTGCCCGGAGAGCACGATGGCAGAACGGGACGGGCTAACAGAAATCTGCTCGTCGGGGAAGATCCGTCTTTCTTCTTCAGAGGCGGCGCTGACGTCAACATCCACGCGTAAATCGAAGCTGCGGGAACGCTCCAACTCATCCCAGATCAGCAACGACACTTCTCCAGGTGAACGGCCATGCACAAGAATTTGCGTTGGCGTGACAACCAGCGCGTCGGCCACGGTGGGATCGGTCACGGAAACCCGCTTCAGCCGCTCTGTGGTATTGATGAGCAGAGATTTACCAACCATTACGCGGAGCGGCGCCGCCCCCTGCCCTTCAGCCTGCGGCGCCTGCGAATTTGCAGGAGGGATCTGGGCCTGCGCCGGTTCCGGGGGCTGAACTGGTGTCGTCGCAGCTGGAGCCGCCTGGACCGGAGGCGGCGGAGCCGGCTGTTGCTGCTGACCTGCCACAGCGGAGCAAAGCAGACACGTGATCGCCAGTACCACTCGAGACGATTTACCAACTTTGATTTCCTGTTCCCACCACTGGGAGCAAATAGGCATGTATGAAACCTCAGAGCCGCGGGCAATCATTGCGAATCAAATTTGGTCACGTCCTTCTTGTCGCCCCGGTAGACTTCCACTTGATACCCAGGGGCGGGTGCAGGAGCGGTGAGTATAATTTGCTTGGGAGCTTTCGAGTGCTGCATGGGCTTTGCGGGCGCAGACGCCCCCCTATACAAGGCGTTTTCCTGCACTGACAACAATTCTTGCTGTTTGGTATCGAGCGGATTGCGTAAGGATAATTGAATCTTGCCCTGGCTTTGGGCAAGCGCAAGCTTCTGCGCATCGTCGGGGGAAACGAGCAAAGTAATCACCGGAGCCGTCTGCGCCTCGCCAGCTACGCTTCGCTCCAGCCTTTGACCTGAGGCAATGACAGCAATATCCTCAAGAACG
>DAIMDJ010000015.1:14171-18736 GCA_036725905.1 Terriglobales bacterium | reverse complement strand
ATACCCTGGACATCTTCCTGCAGGTTTACGGGTGGCCACGCCAGTTTCCAACGCGGCGATTCCTGCAACGGTTATGAGTCTTCTCGGTGGCAAAGATCAAAAAGTATTCCCCGATCCTGCTCTGAATGTTCTTTGGAATTCATCGAAATCCGGACTTCAATGGCCTGATCCTGTCTCCCAACTGGGGCAGAACAGCGTCATTAATACGCAAGACAGGCTGGTGAAGGGGAAAATTCCTACCGCCGCCGATGGAGATATGGAATCTCTGGTCACATCGCGCTGGCACCTCATCATCCATCAGAAAAGCGGGGAGCAACTTTACGACTGGACGGCAGATCCCGGCGAATCCGAAGATCTCATCAACACATCCGAGGGTCGGGCAACAGCTCTTAAATTGAAAGCGCAATTGCAAGCTGCAACTGCGCATTAAGCAGCGAGGAGATGTGAACGGAAATTGAGAATTACTGTCCAGCTCGAAGAGGCGAGATGAGCAGGCGGCCCGGTGCTTTCTTCTTTGCGCCTGGGTTCTGTTGCTGCGCAATCTCTAAGGGGCTCTCTCCACCGGACGCCTGTACCAGAGCAGCGGTCATTAAACGAAAAGCACGGCCCAGTTCCTGGCTTTCATGAAATGCCACCGGCGATCCCTTATCAATGGCCGGTGCAACCGATTGATAGTTATTAGGGAGCTTCCAAAGCAGCTTGCAGTTGGTGGCCTTCTCAATATCTTCGTCAGTAAATCCTGGAATCTTCTTGTACCGGTTGAGCACCAGCCGGACTCGATTGTGGCCGCTGCCTTCTTCCATGTAGGTGCGAATCCGGTTTGCGCTCCACAGCGAAACCACATCCGCTTGCGCGACCAGCACGGCGGAACTCGAGAGATCGCAAAGCAGCCGGGCGGTCTGATCCACTCGATTCGAGCAGTCGACCACCACATACCGGAAGTGTGCCACCAGCAGATCAAACAGCCGCGCCAATTCGGCTGCAGCAGGTGTCAGCGCCTGCGGGCTCTGCGAGCCGGCAAGCAACTGCAATCCGCCTTTGCATTGGGTCATGAAACCCTCAAGCAGCGAGGCGTCCATGCGATGCAGGTTTTGCAGCGTATCGCCCAAGCCAAACGAAGGCCGTGCATTCAAATGAAGTGCGGCATGACCCAGCGGCGAAAAATCCACCAATAGAACGCCGCCGTGTGCTTCCTGCAGCGCAACTGCGGTATTCACCGCAATCGTGGTCGAACCGGCCCCTCCTTTTGCGTTCATCACTGTAAATACCCGAGCCCGGCCCGCTGAGGCGCGCGCCTTGCTGCGGGAGGTAGCAAACCGCGTCAACGCTTCGAGAATGGCTTCTGAAGTGGTGTGCTGTTCAAGATATTCGCGGGCCCCGGAACGCATTGCCGCAACAATTGTTAGAGGATTATTCATTTCCCCGACAGCGAATATCGCAATATCGCTAGTGTTTGCATTGATCAACTCAATGGCACGAATCGCAC
The DNA here is from genome assembly GCA_036725905.1 of Terriglobales bacterium. Classification (GTDB taxonomy): domain Bacteria; phylum Acidobacteriota; class Terriglobia; order Terriglobales; family Acidobacteriaceae; genus QIAB01. The sequence goes on along the minus strand of DAIMDJ010000015.1, from coordinate 17,250 downwards.
GCTGCACGTCGTGAGGATCAATATCCACCAGCACAACTTCGGCTCTTACATCTTGAATTTGGCGCAGAATCGGGTCGGTGGCGCTCGTGGGAAAACCCTGCTGGCTGAAGACATTCCGGCCCATCTGGGTGCCATCCAGCCTGTGCTGGAGCACCGATAGCCTCTCTTTGTCTTCCGCCAGGAGGGCAATCGCTACGCCATGCATGGCAAGGGCCTCACTTCTATTACCGGTACCAGCATGTTATGGAGAGCGAGGATGCCCGCCAAGTGACTTTGGTAATAGTGCGCGTACGCCTTAAACACGGTTTCCCCTCTCAAAGAATCCGAACGCCAAAAATGGGAATGAACCCACGGAGGAGACAAACATAGCAGCGGGTAGCCCCGAAGCGAAGGAATGTCCCTTTGCGAACTAGCATTCTAAGTAAAAAGAAGCCAAATTGAAAGGAAGAAAAAACGGAAATTCCGCGACCCGCAAGGTGTTTCCACCAGGTTCGAATCCGTTACGGCCCGGCCGTCAACGCACTGGGATACCCGGCGAATCAGGCACTTGCCGCGATTCTCTGTCGCGATTGTGTAAGGCTGAAATGCGTTCAAAGGCTGCTGGCTGCTCGCCGGCAGACTCGGGAAGGAACTCGTATTTTTCGATATGCACGGCCGCGCCGAACTTGCCTTCTACCGTGAGAGAACGAGTGATCTTGCCTTGGCAGCGCACACGCATGTTCTCGGCCAGCGTGATCTCCGAGGGCATCGTTACCGTAAGCTCCACTGAGTCGCCCTCGGTCAAAGCTGATTCTGTGTAGAAGAAAGCACCTCTCGCGCTCAGGTCTCGAGTAAATCCGTGGGCCTCACCGTCGCGGCCAGCCACGCGTATAGAAACCGGAAGATGAAATTCGAATCGCTGTGCCGCTCTCCGTTCAACATGAACCTGGGTGGTGTTCACGGTACCTCCAATTGTGGTTCTGGGAAATGCTCTCGTCTAATCGAGTGCCGAACTTTGTTGGAAAGAATCCCACTCTTCGTTGCCGTTATACTGATGGCTGTGCCGGAGGTGCTGGCAGCCAGACCTGCATACTGTACCTCATTTGCGTCCGGCAGGAAGTCACAATTTAATCGGTTTCATCCGGGCAGGCTTTGAAAGCGAAGCAATGCGTTCGAGCTAGGGCCGACCAGCATCCGTAGAACGGACGAAAGTGGCAGATCCGGCAGCTCCTAGAGCAAGCAGCAACGCCGAAGCAGCAAGCTCTCAGCCAGAGAACACCTCCAGGCTGCCTGCCACTTTGCGTTCCCTGAAGCACCGCAATTTCCAGCTCTTTTTCAGCGGTCAATTGATCTCTCTAATCGGTACCTGGATGCAGAGCATCGCTCAATCCTGGCTGGTATACCGCCTTACAGGCTCATCGCTTTTGCTGGGTTCCGTAGGCTTCGCCAGCCAGTTACCTGTCTTCCTGATCGCTCCACTGGGAGGCATCGTTGCTGACCGGCACAACCGTCATCGCGTCGTGATTGCAACTCAGGTTGCGTCGATGATGTTGGCCACCATTCTCGCTGCTCTGACTCTCACTGGTACGGTAAAGATCTGGCACATTTTCGTATTGGCCGCGCTGCTAGGCGTCGTGAATGCGTTCGATATTCCCGCGCGGCAGTCCTTCCTGGTGGATATGGTCGGCAAGGAAGACCTCATGAACGCGATCGCGTTGAACTCGTCAATGTTCAACGGCGCACGTATCATCGGGCCGGCGATCGCCGGAATCCTAGTAGCGAAAATCGGTGAAGGTTGGTGTTTTTTTGCCAACGCGGTCAGCTATATCGCCGTGATCATCGGTCTGTTGCTGATGCGGGTGCAGCCCCGGGCCCATTCAGCTAGCGGGTCTCCGCTAACTCATATCATCGAGGGATTCCGTTTTGCCCGCCAGACAGCGCCGATTCGCGCGCTACTGCTGCTTCTGGGGCTGGTAAGTTTGGTCGCGATGCCTTACACCGTGCTGATGCCAGTCTTCGCTGACAAAATTGTTCACGGAGGCGCCCGAGGCCTAGGAATCCTGATGGGTGCAACTGGTATCGGCGCTCTGCTCGGCGCCCTCACCCTTGCAACCCGAAGTGGCGTGAGCGGCCTCGGAAGATGGGTCGCACTGTCGTGCGGTGGTGCTGGCGTCTTCCTCGTTCTATTTTCGCTGTCTCATAGTTTTTCTCTTTCCACCGCCCTTCTGTTGCCGGTCGGGTTCTGCATAATGTTGCAAATGTCGTCTTCGAATACGCTGCTTCAGGTCATGGTTCCGGATCGCCTGCGCGGCCGCATCATGGCCATATACACCATGATGTTCATGGGCATGGCGCCATTTGGATCGCTATTCGCAGGCGCATTGGCTGAGCATTTGGGGGCGCCGCTTACAGTCAGGATTGGAGCGCTGGCCTGCATCGGCGGGGCGCTCCTGTTTGGAATCCATCTTCCCAAAGTGCGCGTCGAAGCCAGACGTCTGATCGTCGCCCAGGAAGCCGCTGGTGGAGAACCCGCAGTCGAAATGACAGCGCCTATTGTCGAAGAATAAAAAGCGGCTCCGGTTCGTCCCGACTGAGAATCCACTCTGGAAATCTATTGTCCGCTGCGCCATTCCCGTAAGACATGCATCAGCGAGCTATGCGCGAAGGGTGCTGGAGTTAGAGTCAGGACCAGCATCAGCAGAGCGAAAACTGCAAGCCACCGTCGCGCGCCGGAGATCCCCGGCCAGTCGGCTACCATAGGATGGCGCATGCCGCTGATCCGTAGCAAGACCGCCCACACCAGCCATCCTAGCCAAAAGTAAATAGCCATCGGAATCAAGGCGAGAATCGTGAGTCGCGAGACGATCCGGTGAGCGCGCGGCGCCAGCGCGAACACGATGTGTCCGCCGTCGAGTTGTCCACCGGGAAGCAGGTTCAGCGCGGTGGCAAACATTCCTACCCATGCGGCGATCACTGTTGGTGGAAAATAAACGCTATGCAGCGCCCGCGAGCTATGGAGAGTTGTTGTTGGAATAATTGCCCAAATCACCCGAAAAACCAGAGGATATCCAAGTTGAATATCCGAACTCGCCGACGGTAT
>DAIMDJ010000015.1:7431-14071 GCA_036725905.1 Terriglobales bacterium | reverse complement strand
TCGCGACGGTTGCGCCAACGCCCAGCGCACCGGAAAAAGGGGCAGGGCGTCATCATTTAATGAAAACACCGGAAGGTTATGCAGGAAATTAAACTCCATGCGCGCGCCGACAACCAGCGTAGTGAAGATGGTTGCCAGGAATAACATCGCATGCAGCGCGTAGCGCGGCTTCGGTGGCCGCACCACATACACTTCCATAGGACGATAATCCTGATAAGTCGAGGGGGCTGGAGGAAGAATTTCCGACATTGAGACGTTCCGGTGACAAACTTCAGAGGCGGGCGAGCGGGCACGCTTCACTGAATTGGATGCCCGGCTCTAATCGATGGACTGCAACTCCTTGCCCGGTTTAAACCGCACCGCTTTTCCGGGCGGAATGGAAACCTCCGCCCCAGTGCGCGGATTGCGGCCGATGCCGGTCTTCCGTGGCCGCACGTTGAACACGCCAAAGCCGCGCAGTTCAATGCGATCGCCTTTAGCCAGCGAACGCTTCATGCTTTCAAAAACCGTCTCCACGGCCAGTTCGGCCTTGGTTTTGGTAATTCCAGTTTTGTTCACGACTTCGTTGATGATGTCCAGCTTTATCACGGGCGGCTCCCAAGCGGAGGAGTCACTACAGTCCAACCAAGTGCTTGATGCTAAGGAAGATAAGAGAGATTGTCAACCTCCCGGCTTCATACGCAGGCCGGACTTACGACTGCACCAATTGGGGCGGAGCAAGAATAGCATCTTTGGGCGAGTCCATCGGACCAGCAGATACTCCCCTCTTGAATTGCTTGCTCAGTGCTAACCCCTGCTGTTGATACGATGAGCCAATTGCGCGACCGTAGACCTTCTGCGGAATCTGCGCCATTTTGTGGTAAATGAGTTTACCCACCAGTTGGCCGTCTTCTAGAAGGATGGGAAGCTCGTGCGCCCTAACTTCCAGCACCGCTTTGGTTCCGGGAATCTCTCCCTCAATCCCAAATCCGAATCCAGGGTCAAAAAAACCAGCATAATGGACACGGAATTCGCCAAACGACGGGTCAAACGGTACCATTTCAGCCGCGTAAGCAGGTGGCACGCGTATCCGTTCGCGTGATGCCAATATGTAGAAATCACCAGGCAGCAAAGTGTGGTCCTTGGTGGGGGAAACAGGGACAATGTCCCAGAATTCCTCCACGTTATACCAATCAACTTTATCCAGATCGATAGCGCTATCCAGATCAACAGGATGAATTGCCCTTTTAGCTTTATAGGCGATGATGCTGGAACCATTTCCTTCGAGGTCCACGGAGACGCTCAGCCCGCGCTCGATTCTAGGATCAATCGGACTTGCGTCATCGTCGTACGCTAGGTTTACCTTCTCAGCCAGTCTCGCCAATCTGCCATCGCTGGTTGGGGGATTGCCGCGGATAAATCTCAATTGGTTAAGCTTCATTCCTGATCTAACCCGGACTGGGAAAGTGCGGGATACAACTTCAAGATACAGAGGCCCTGAATAGCCTTTCGGCACTGACTCAAATTCTGTAGCTGTTTCCGTAATTAGACGGGTAAAAATATCGAGCCGGCCCGTTGTACTTTTAGGATTCGCCTTTCCTGAGACATCGCTCGGCAATCGCAGGCTCTCGATAAGGGGAACTATAAACACAGAACGTGGCTCAAAAACAGCAGAGCCATCCAGGCTGATCCTTCTGATGAGCAAGTCATTAATCTTCCTTCCAATGGTGGCACGGCCAGGAAGGAAACTGGCACTAACCTGGAATGCCTCGTGCCCAAGCCGGAGATCAATGCTCGCCGGTTGAATTTGGTCATCATCGATTGGAACTGGAGAGATAATCCGTCGGGTGTCTCCGAAAACGTAGGAGCGAATTGTCTGCGAGGGCAAAATACCCGTGGCAAGAGGCTCCAACCCGGAAAAAAGTTCTAAGTTCGACACGCCTGTCCTTCTCTACGAATCTCGATGCCGCGCTGCTAATGCAGCGACTCTTTTGGCCCTTTCAGCCAATTCTGGATCGTGGCACTTGGTATAGCAGTCGAGACTGCACAATCCACGTTCGGCCGTTGCCGCTGACAACTCGGCTGCGATCAGGATGTCCGCGCCGCAGTTTGGAGAGATATTTCTATCCCACGACTCCAGCAGATAATCCTTTTCCTATGTAGCCACCGTTCGTTCCTGCCGTTTGTCGCGCAAGCATAGTTCTTTTCGTCTCTTCCAATGTTACTGGCAACGGCTCGCCGGTGTAAAACGCGTAGCCAGCCCGGCGCAGGTGCGCTTCCAAGGCGGTCACAGCCCGTTCAAATCCATCAGGGACTTCCACGTACACGGGAACGACAAGAACGCTGGGCATTTTGCCGGGCTCCTTTACCCCGTATTCCGGTGGTAGCACAGTAATTCAGGGCAGAACATTAGCAGAGACTGCAGTGTGAATTATTAGCAAAACTTCTGCGTTGTGTGGATTTCCGTCTATCTAACAGCGGCGGAATAGCGGAAAGATGAGAATGTTGAAAATCCGGTGCTCCGCGTGCAACTATCTTTCCCCGTTCTCCCCTGCCTTATACATGTACTTGATGGAAGGCTTGTAAATCATTAGATTCGGGCCGCTAGCGCGGTTCACTTTGATGCAGGCTTTGTCGTACCACTCGATCACGCCATGAATTTCTTCGCCGTCGCGCAGAACCAACACCATTGGCGTTTTCGCTTGCATTTGCTTCTGATAATAGAAATTTTCCGCATTAGTTTGCTCGGCAGGGGCGGACCTGCGTCCACCGGAACGGTCGCCGCGGTCGCCTCTGTCTCCGCGATCCCCGCGCTCGGGGCGCTCCGGGCGGTCGCGGCGCTCTCCCATCGGCGATTGGCCGTGCACCGATGACTGGGAATGGTTGTGGTCGCCGCGATTCAGCGAAGGGCGAATCAGCTTACGGTTGGCGAATCCTTCTTGTTCTATGGGCCGCACGGCTGGAATGGAATCGGTTGCATCCTTCATGGCACCACCCCGTTCGACACGCTTTTTTTCGCGGGCCACAACACGGCGCTGCTGTGCTTGTGGGTACTAAAGGCGTGAATTGTACTTACCCTAGCACAGGAGTTGCGGGATGACAATCGCTAACAACACCCAGCATTGGCACTTGGTCAGACCGAAATCAGATTTGCCACAGATACGAGAGACTATGGCCCTAAGATTAAACGTTAATTGCTGCCTTCTAGCGCAGCCGCAAACGCATCCAGCGACAGCGAGCGCAACAGGTTGCGCCGCATGCCGCGTTCCACTTCGGCGAGGCCGTGGGCGGCGCGAGCGATCCAGTTAAAATCAGCGGACTCGGCCAGCTTTTTCAGTTCAGCTCGCATGTCGGTGTTGCGCACCAGCTCTGGCGCGCCCGAGTTGAGAAACATCAGGTCTTGCAAAAGCGAATAGAGAGTGCGCAAAAGATTTTCCATCTTGTCCCGGCCTTCGGCTCCAGCCCGGAAACTCTCGGTAAGTTTGAAAAGCTCGCTGTGATCTCCAACGCCCGCTGAGGTGAGGATGGTTAGCGCCTGTGCTCGCGCCGCCGTGTAGGCTTCCAGATCAAACGTGCGCGCCCGGCCCACGGCCCCTTCGCACAATCTGGCCACCAGCGCCCTTTGCCTGGCGTTCCAGTCCGGACGATGCCGGGCCAGATAGCTTTCGATCTGTTCAGCCGACAAGGCAGCTAATGAAACCGTCATTGAGCGGGAGCGCAGCGTCGGCAACAGCTCACCGGGATTTTCCGTGAGTAGAAAGATCGTGGCGAATTCGGGCGGCTCCTCAAGTACTTTAAGCAGCGAATTCGCCGCTTCTTTCATAAACGCCGAACTAGTAAAAATGAAAACGCGCTCTTTCGCCTCAGCCGGGCGGAAGTAAATCGTCTCAATGACCCGTCGTACCTGATCCACCTTGATCATCATTTGCGGAGGATCAGGAGGAATAATGAGCACATCGGGATGCGTTTGCACGAAAATACGCGTCTCTTTTTTATCGGTTTCGCGCAGCGTTTCCCGCGCGTCAACCGCCTCGGAGCAGTGCGAGGCGAGGTCCTCCGATTGTGCAATCCGGATGCAGTTCGCGCATTTCCCGCAAAAATCCGGCAGCTCATCTGTATGCCGAGGTGCCAGGCAATTCATCGACTTGGCTAGCATAAGCGCGAGCGTGTATTTGCCGGAACCGGCGGGGCCGGCGAGGATCACCCCTTGCGGAAAGCGGCCGCGCGCCAGCATGTCACGCAAGCGATGCACGACGTCCGAGTTACCGTGAAAATCGGAAAAACCCATTATTATTCACCACCGCGGGCGTGAGCTACGCTGTTTTCGCCGGCAGTTTTAACTTGCGGCTGACAATTTCCAAAATCTTGCGATGCGTATCGTCAGCGCTTCCGCGCGCGTCCACAACCTGTACCCGCTGCGGCTCGCGAGCGGCAATCTCCAGATACTTCAGGCGCACTCGCCCGAAGAATGCCCTGCTCTCCTGCTCAAACCGGTTCTCGTCATTCCGCCCACGCCCGTTTTTTCCAGCCTGTGCTTTGTTGCGGCGACGAGCGCGCTCCACGCTGGCTGCCACATCGGAATCCATCAGAATCGTCAGGTCCGGTTGCAGATCGCCGCATAAAATCCGGTGCAGCGCCAGCACTGGCTCGCTGCCCAGTTTGCGGCCGCCGCCCTGGTAGGCTTCTGTGGAATCGGTAAAGCGATCGCAAAGCACAATACGCCCTTCGGACAGAGCGGGCTGGATTACTTCCTTGATATGCTGCGCTCGCGAGGCGAACATCAGCGCCAGTTCCGCCATGGAGGAAAGTCCGGAAGTCGAAGTATCGAGCAAAAGTTGGCGGATCTTTTCTCCGGCCGAAGTTCCGCCTGGCTCGCGAGTTGCCACTATGCTCGTGCCCTGCGCACGCAACACGTTTGCCAGCTTCTCGATCTGCGTGCTCTTGCCGCAGCCGTCAAGCCCTTCGAAGCTTATGAACCGCCCCTGGCGTAAGCTCATAACACCTACCGAATCATAGCATTCTGGATTACTGGCACCTTAGTGGTATTGAGAACGGATTCCATTAGGAGTAGATTATTTCCCCATTTCGTTTGGGGCAACCATGACACGCTGGTCTTGGGCGGTGCTTGTGTTTGAGCTCCTGCTCATAACAATTATTCTGATTTTGCCGCAAGTCGATATTCCTGATACAGCCTTCCATTGCGGCACTGCGCCGGTCCTGGCAAAGGCACGCCTCACGTCTCAGCCGCCACAAACGCAGGCCGGCCCTGACCTACGACCGGTGCTTCAGTCGAAAGTGAACAGGGTTTTTTCGCCGCGCACCAGCATGAAATCTTCTTTTAACGGGCCTGCTCTTCCGATTCTCCTTAGCACCCTTCTCTGTTAATCCACCCGGAACTTAGTCGTTCTCCATTCTGACGAGCGCATGCCGCAGCAGTTTGGAAAGCAGTCGACTCTGTTTCCAGGGGGCCTCATGAGAACGCTTCGCAGTCGCATACGCGATTATGTTGCAGCAGTAAGCTCGGCGGTCTTGAACAGCACCGTTGCAGGTCGAAGAGTCGAAGTTCACCCCAATGATGTCTTCCTGGTTTCGTATCCCCGCTCCGGCAACACCTGGATTCGATTTCTGATTGGCAATCTGGCCTATCCGGATGATCCGGTGACATTTGCCAATATTGAGCACCGGATTCCCTCCATCTACACCTACCCCAACCGCGTATTACGCCGCCTGCCGCGAATATTGAAAAGCCACGAGGCCTTTGATCCTCGCTATCCGCGGGTGATCTACATCGTCCGCGATCCGCGTGATGTGGCAGTGTCGTTTTACCACTTCAACATTAAAATGCGGCGCTTCAGCGACGACTTGACGATGGATGAATTTGTCGATCGTTTTATCGCCGCCCACATCGTTCCCGATGTGGATCGCTATGGCTGTTGGGAAGATAATGTCTTGAGCTGGCTCCGTACGCGCGCAGGGAGAAAGGATTTTTGCCTGGTGCGATATGAGGATTTTCTGAATGATCCCATCCTCGAACTGAAGAAGGTGGCTGGTATCCTCGGAATCGAGCCTAGTTCAGAAAGGCTGGCGCGAGCGGTTGAACTCAGTTCTGCCGAGAACATGCGCGCACTCGAGAAAACGCAGGCTGATCAGTGGGTGCTGACGAAAAATACCAGGCCAGACAAACCTTTCGTCAGAGAAGCGAAACACGGCGGCTGGAAGACCTCGCTCTCCGAAGCCTCCGTCAGGAAGATCGAGCAGGCTTGGGGTACGACCATGGAATCGCTAGGATATCAATGCACATTGCGCTCGCTGCAGGAGCGTGATGCAGCCCACGCCATTTCCTGAGGCAGGAACCAGGTCACTAGCGTTATTCCTCTAGATGACGCTAACCGCACCAGACTGATATATTCACATCTTTCTGCATCGCCTTGTAAATCTCCTTTCGGAGCTTACTGATGGCCACTCTCCGCCGTTTTGCGGTTGCAGTCGTGCTTGCATTCGGCTTGGCTCTGCCGGTTTTTGCCGCTCCTGCGCCTCACGTAACCATTTCCTTGGACGCAACCGAAGCTCCTCGCAAAATTTTCCACGCACATCTCACGATTCCAGCCAGCCCGGGGACACTCACGCTTTACTATCCCAAATGGATTCCCGGCGAACATGG
>DAIMDJ010000015.1:3543-7331 GCA_036725905.1 Terriglobales bacterium | reverse complement strand
TTCGGCACGTCTCTGCAGGTAGCATCGAAGTCTGAAAGCGAAATAAAGTTTGCGCCCGTCTCTCTCACCATGTTGGTCGATTCGCCAATCATCAGTGGTCAATACTTAAAAATTGTTCCTCTAAACCAGGGAGAGAATCCGCCAGTGGAGATGGACATTGCCGCAGATACCGCGGCCGCACTCGAAGCCCCCTCCGAAGTTTGGGAGCATTACAAGAACCTCGTTGCGCAGGCAGGCACGCTATTCGGTGCGCGCCACTATCGTGATTATCACTTTCTTTTCAGCCTTAGCGATCATGTGGCGCACTTTGGACTGGAGCACCATGAATCGAACGACAGCCGGTCGTATGAGCGCACTTTGGTCGACGATCGCTTGCGCCTGATCGCAGCCGGCCTTCTTCCGCACGAGTATGTTCATTCCTGGAACGGCAAGTATCGTCGCCCAGCCGACCTGACCACTCCTGATTACGAAAAGCCCATGCAGACCGATCTGCTGTGGGTGTATGAAGGCCTGACCTCTTACCTCGGCGACGTGCTCAGCGCCCGCAGCGGAGTCCGCACTGCCGATCAATTCCGCGATGTGCTGGCAAAGATCGCAGCAGAGTTGGATCATCGTCCAGGCCGCACCTGGCGTAACCTGCAAGATACGGCTGATGGCGTCCCCGCGATGCAAGCCGCTCCCCACGAGTGGGAGTCTTGGCGGCGTCCACTCGATTATTACGAGGAAGACGTGCTGAACTGGCTGTGGGCTGACGTGATCATTCGCCAGCAAACCCAAAACAAAAAATCAATGGATGATTTCTGCCACCTCTTCCATGGCGGTCAGAGCGGTCCTCCTCAGGTCAAGACGTACAATTTCGACGATGTCGTGAACACGTTGAACCAGGTTGCTCCCTATGATTGGCGCGGTTTCTGGACTGAGCGGCTGAATAATCATGGGCCGGGCGCGCCGTTGGCGGGTGTCGAGGGCAGCGGCTGGAAACTGGTTTACGACGAAAACCGTTCCGAACTCGTCAAAGCCGAAGAGGATGCCGCCAAGGAAAACATCAATGCCGCGTATTCCATTGGACTCTGGTTGCGTGACGATGGACATATCACCGACACGATTGAAGGCATGCCTGCCGCCAAAGCTGGCATCGGTCCAGGAATGGCGGTAATCGCTGTGAATGGAAAGAAGTTCTCGGTTGACGTGCTGCATGATGCGCTGCGTGCTACCAAGAACAGCTCTGAACCACTTGAGCTATTGGTTGAGAACACCGACTACTACAAAGTCTTCAAGATCGACTACCACGGCGGAGAGAAGTTCCCGCACCTCGTGCGCGATGAATCGAAGCCTGATCTGTTGAGCGATATCATCAAGACCCATTAACAGCTTTTAAGGTCCGGCGCTGTGGGCGAACCGATTCGTCGCCGGAGAGAATTGACCGTAGAGCAAAGAAAACGTTTTGAAGTATTGCTGCCTCGTCATTTGCTAACCGCCCAATAAGTTGGAGGCGGATAGATTGATAATCAGCACGACGCCCGGAGCGACTTCCTGTTCGGGAAAAACGTTCCTCCACCCAAAACTGCCTCAATAGCGTCCACCAGATCGCGGGCCGAATCGCCCTTTGCTACGGCCCCTCGAATGCGATCTGTCGGGAAACGGTCGATCAAATCGTCTGAGAGATGCAGGGAAAACAAAATGATCGGAACCTGCGGGGCAGTCTCAGCAATGCGAACCGCAGCCTCAAGCCCATTCATGACGGGCATGGCTATGTCCAGCACAATAATATCGGGGCGAGACTCTAACGTCTTTTCAATCGCTTCCTTTCCGTTGCTAGCTTCTGCGCAGATGGACCAGCCGGGCCGGGCCTCCAGAAGATTGCGAACTCCAAGCCGCATTACTTCGTGATCATCGGCGACAAGAATTCGCACCGGGGCGGATGTCGTGCTCGTGCGCGAGGATTTGGGGGTTGCTGTTTTCATAATCTGAATTTGCAATCGATTTTGATTGCCCTCCGGCGGCGCATGAAGACTGCTCACGAATCCCGCCAAACTCTCTTTACAGCGGCCAGAGGAAACGCGGAAAATTTCACTTCGGCCAGGAGCAAGCTCCTGCGGATTTGACGAATATGGAAATAAAGCTTTACAAGGAACCTACTGCTTGGGTTGCCACCGAACAATGGCTCGGCTGGGTGGGTTTAATAGCACAATTGGGTTAGGGAACGGACTGTATACCCTCGCTATGCTTGACAGGTATTGACCGCCGATTTATCACGCCTAAGGGTTGTCCGGAAATCTTTTCGGGGCGCATCAATCCCCTGCGCCAATTGAGTCTCAATGTGCCTGCGGTAATAACGATAGGCCAAGGCGAGGCGGAACTCTTCCGCCGTGCCGGGTACCGTCGGCAGCGCCATCTTGCACCATGCAAGGCGAAACACAGCATAAGTTATCAAAAAGATCTGCAGGCGCTGACGAAGGTCTTCTCCCGTCAGCAAACGATACCGGGATAGCAAAAAATCCAAGGCATCAGGGTGCAGGTTCCATTCCACGGCAGCGCCAGCGATATCCCATGCGATGTCGGTCAGACCAGGGAAGAAATGATCATCGCCGTGGGTCGCACCATCCATCTTTAGCAGCTGGCCATTCGCCGTGCCAAGCCATTCATGAGGATTCATGCGGCCGTCGACTACAACCATGTTTTGTGGACGAAGAAGCTCAGGATCAAAATCGATCTCCCACTGAAATTCTCGAAGCAGGTTGACGCGAAGCATTTCGGCAAGAGGCTCAGGCGTGCCATGTTCCACGCGAAATTCTGCCGAACGGAAGGCGCAGTATCTCGCAATCCGCGCGAGAATGCTCTCAGAAACATCTTCGAAGTGTAATGACCTCCCGTCAATCACGGGATATCTGGAAAAACCGTCTCCCGCATCCTCAATCGCGCCGCCAAATCCGCCAGCAGCGAGAGCGCGCGCGCGATTACGGACGGCGTCACCAACTCGTCCCAATCCGTCGAATTTGAACAACTGAGATCTGTCCTGTGACAGAAACTTCAGGCGTTCCATTTGTGGCCAGCAAGTAGGCCAAGAGCTTTCGCGTGAAAGAAAGTGTTTCCGCCATTCCCCGCCGCCGATATATGTGCAGTCACGGAAGCCATTGCACGTATCCGGGGAAAACGTGCGAAACTCAAACTTTTTCCACCGGGATACAGCCTCCTGCGCGCATAGCGTGTTGAGATCAGGCTCCCGGCTACCCAACAGCACGATGTCTTCTGCCGGGATGCCGGACGAGACCAGAGCTTCTGCTACGGAAAGGAAAGTCGAGCCGCTGCGGCCCGGACCTTCGTCAACCACTAGGAATAGCGCAGAGACTTCCTTTAGTTTTTTGATCCAGTCGCTCTGCTGGGCTGTAAAGAGCAGGGCGCGATTATAGGGATCTCCTTCCGGCCGGACAGTAATTCGTTCCGCTCGATGGCCGTTTGAGATTATTGCCGCCGTAGCAACCGCGCTCAGGGTGGTGCCGATGCTGCGAATGCCGATGACGGCTGCTTGACGATCTGGGGCAACACTTTGCTGCGCAGGCTTGGCGATATCCAGAGGATTAAGAGCGTAGTAGGCAAATCCCTCAGAGGGAGATGTCGTCAACTGATTTGGACACGCAATGTGATCGAGGGCGTTCGCAAGTTGCTTCACTTTGTTGAGACCGCCACCAAAAGCAGCAAATGCTAACGCATCAGTAAGGTCAGCGAGGCTCTCTGTCGATTCAGAATTACTGTCGGCGAGCCCCGATTCCAATTCTCCAGCTTGAATG
>DAIMDJ010000015.1:0-3533 GCA_036725905.1 Terriglobales bacterium | reverse complement strand
CTTCACTTTGTTGAGACCGCCACCAAAAGCAGCAAATGCTAACGCATCAGTAAGATCAGCGAGACTCGATTCAGAATTGCTGTCGGCGAGCGCGGATTCCAGTTCCCCAGCTTGAATGAGGGCGTTGTAGTAGAGTTGCCGATTTTGTGCGTCGCCAAAAAGCCGGCGCAGTGCGGAGTGCAAGTCGCGCAGCAGAGTGCTTCGCGATACCGTCTTGCGAGCATCGCGAAACACCCACAGATCGTTTTGATCTGCCGACATTGTGGAGTTCAAAAGACCGTATGAAATTTACCGTCGAACGCGACGCCGCCAGTTTCATTGCGGGTTGCGCTTACCGACCACCGTTTGTTGAGCTGATACTCGCCCTGGATGACCTCATTTTGGGCCGAAGTTACGTCGGTGGAGAAAGTAAACAGGAAATTCTTTGTGACGCGCTGTTGAAGGCCGATCCGAGCCGACGGATTCCGGTTGTCCCCCCCGAGCAGGGGATCGATTTGCAGGCTGGAAAGTCCGGCAAGTTTAGTGACCTGGCTGCTGGCCTGGCTAGCTAAGCCTTTGGCCAGCAGAGAATTGGCCCCCAAATTCGGTGGGGTGGCCTCTTCGGTAGTCTGTCCTCGCGCGATGAGATTGATAATGTCGACCGGTGGAAGAGGAGGATCGGAAACATAGCTTGTGCGCAGCTTATCGATCGGTCCCACAACCGTGAGGGTCAGATTGTATTGCTTGATGGTGGTAGTGATCGCCATGTTCACATCGGGTGTCGTCTGGTCAGGATTGGTGAAGTTAATGATGCCGCGTTCCAATTGATAGCGCTGTTTCATGAAGAAAATCTCACCTGAAGTCAGATCGACCCGCCCCACGATCACCGGGTTGGAAGCTGTCCCAATCACCCGTAAATTGGCTTGCCCTTCGATACTCACCTCTGAACTGACGGCCTGAAGTTGCTGCGTGGATTGCACACTGACCTCAAGTTTCACTTTGTCGGCGAAGTTCTCGCCGCTGGGAGGAGCGGTCGATCCAGTGAATTGGCCCATAAACTCGGCGAGGTCAAATTCTTTTGTGAACGATAGACTGTCGATCAGCACGCGCCCGTTCACTGCTGCGGCATCACGGCTGCCAGTTAGAGTGAGGCTGCTGTCCAGAACCGCGCGCAGCCCTTCCGGATAGCGCAGGCGGACCGATTTTGCGTTGAGCGCGAGATTGAACTGAAGTTGGGGGCGATATGCGATCGTTCCGCCAGCCGAAATATCGCCGCCTCCCACTTGTCCGGTAAAGTTGCTAACTCGCACCTGATCGTTAGCAAGGTCGAGCGTCCCATTTGCGTTGGAAAGCCCGAGCGGGGCGGTTATCGTGGTCAGCGAAACATCTTGCAAGCGGATTTGGCCAGCAACACTGGGATGTTGCGCGCTTCCGGCGCTGCGCACGTCGACGTTCACGATTCCGGAACTCTTCAGATCAGGGCTGAATAGGCGCAGCAAGCGAAGATTGATGTTGCCTTGTGCGGTCATCGTCATGGGTCCCGAGCCCTGCAATGGAACCTGGCCGCGGAACCGGAGTGAAGTGTCTGTGCCGCGAATTTCGCCCGGTTCAAGCGCCACGACTGACTTGGCATAGTTCACGCGGATTGGGACCGTGTTTGCAATCTGCAACGATTGATATTCAGCATTCAGCTTTGGAATGACCAGATGTGCTTCCATCCGCGATTTGTCTTTCAATGGGCCTTTAGCCGAGGCATGTAATTCCATCTGCCCCTGCAAACCTTCAGGCAGGCTTGGAACGTAAACCGCGAGCAGCGCGGCAACCGGCAGAACCGTCGTGTCCACAGAGGCCACGGTGTAGTAATCGCCAGTAAGGTTCGTGCTCACCCGGGCTTGCACCGAAGCTTGGGCAATTCCGGAGCTAAGAGTCGCATCCGCCCGGTGATTGGCGAGATTCAGATCAGCTTTGATCTGCGTGACTGTGGTCTGTTGAAACTCAAGTTTCGGAATTTGAACGCTGGCCGCGAGCTGCGGGTTATCCAGAGTGCCTGCCCCGCGCGCACTTGCTGTCAGCGTGCCGTTGACGGGAAGGTTTTTGGCATTTACCGCGGCAAGTTTTTCCAGGGTAATACCAGGTACGTCGGCTTGTAGCTGGTATGCACGAGTCTTCGGCACGTACACAAGTTTCGCCGTAGCAGAACCCGCCGGCAGTTTCAGGTTCGCGGTGGAATTTATCGTGTTCCCAGCAGCCTGGAACTGCAGTGACAGATTTTGAATGTGCTCGTCATAAGCTTTTGCATTGAGCAGCTTCACGGAACCAGAACCGGTCGGGTTCAACTGCGAGCCGTGTACGGCCACGTCAGCAACCAGGTTCCCAGAAATCGGGTAGTCCAATCCAGCAACGCGCTCGAGTGGCGCCAGCGGCATTTGCCGGACGGACAGATTTATCGAAATAGGATTGGAAGGAAGGTATGACCAATCCCGCAGCCCCACCGTGAGGCCGAATGATGCCTGCCCCTGATTTGCGCTCACAAGCGAACCGTTCTGGAGCGCGATCTGCGTTGGAGTGGCCAGGGCTGAGACGCGCAGAGCAGTCCATTCGGTGCCCGAGACGTTCAGATTCTGGGCTGCAAGCTGGGCGCTCACTCGCGGCTTCTTCATTGAGCCTTGCACGAGGGCGTTCAGCGTTGCCGAGCCGGAAATAGCAGGCACGGTTGGCGGCGCCGAGGTCGGCGCCGTCGTCGCCCGTAGTGCCGATGCTAGCCTCGCCAGTTCCCGAAGATCGCTGACCCTCGCCTGGATGACAAGGTTCGATCTGTTACTAATTTCTCCCTGGGCAGATATTGAAGTTGCAGGCGTGCGAAGAACCGTTTGGCGAACTGTGATCGTGCTTCGCCTGCCGTCGTAGTTCACGTGAATAGCGCCATTAACCGGAACCACAGGTTGCTCCCCTGAAGAAGCATTGCGAAGTGCCCCATGCAGCGTAATATCCGATCGGGCATTCAGATTACTCATGCTGCCCGTCCACGAGGCCTCGGTGTTCCCGTCCACAGTTCCGGTCAGTGGCATTTGCTTGATTGAGGCGGCTCTCAAACTGTCCTTCGCCGCTTGCAGAGAAATTCCATGAAGGAACGCGCGGACCCGAGAAACTGGGGTGGTATCCAGATGCTGCATATCCAGTTCTGCCGCCAATTGACCGTTCAACAATGCGGCTCCAACATCGCGAGCGATCAGATTTCCATTCTGAAGCTGGAAGCGGCCCCGCACAGCACGAAGCTCTAAGCGTCCGTCCGGGGAAACCACCGTGAGCCCGTCACTGTGCACTTGACCGTCTGCGGCTACATTTCGCAGAAACGGCCGATCGGTAGCGCTGAAGTAATGAATGCCGCCGTTGAGGGCAATATCTCCAGATGGCTTCGCTGACGGTGACATCCCTGAGAAATCCGCCGTATGAAGAAGTATTTCGTACGAGCCATCAACGCGCGGGCTGCTGTAATTCGTTGCTTCCCCGCGCAGCATGACTCGTGAAGATCCAAGCGTGAGGATCATGGGATT
>DAIMDJ010000014.1:9702-19112 GCA_036725905.1 Terriglobales bacterium | reverse complement strand
GGGAGAGTGAATTTGAAAGTCGAACCACCACCCTCCTGCGATGTGACCCATATTCTTCCGCCATTCTGCTCGATGATCTTGCGGCAGATGGCCAAGCCGATTCCGTTGCCGGGATACTCGGTGCGGGTGTGCAGCCGCTTAAATATGACAAAGATATCCTGGCAATACTCAGGCGCAATGCCGATGCCGTTGTCGGCAACGGAGAATACCCATTCGTTCTCCTGCCTCTCAGCGGTGATTTGAATTTGCGGAGTTTTTGGCCCGCGAAATTTAATGGCATTGCCGATTAAGTTTTGAAATACCTGCGGGATCTGAGAGGAATTCGCCAGGACAATCGGCAGGTGATCGTAGGTGATCTGTGCCTCACTCTCGCGGATCGCGACCTGAAGATTGGCAATGGCGAGCTCGACCACGACGTTGCAATCTGTTTCTTTGACCTCGCCCTGCTGCCGTCCGGCGCGGGAGAAGGCGAGCAAATCCTGAACCAGAGTTTGCATCCGCTTGGCGCCGTCCACCGCGTAGTGGATGTATTTGTCCGCCTGTTCGTCGAGTTTTCCTTGGTAGCGTTCGGCCAGGAGCTGGGTGTAGGCCGCAACCATGCGTAACGGCTCTTGCAGATCGTGCGAAGCGACGTAGGCGAACTGCTCCAGTTCGCGATTGGAGCGAGCCAGTTCCTCGACTTTTTTCGCCAGATCGTCTATGGCGCGCTGTCGCTCATCGCGCAGCCGCTTTTCCTGAAGGGCGCTCAGCACTGCCACGGGCAGGCGCGCCAGCCGGTCTTTGAGAACATAATCCATAGCGCCTTGCTTGATGCATTCGACCGCGCTGACGTCGCCGAGAGCTCCGGAGACCAGAATCAGAGGGATGTCCAGCTTTTCATTGCGCAAAACGTTCAGCGCTTCCAGTCCCCGCCATTGGGGGAGGTTGTAGTCGGCGAGCACTACCTGGTAAGAGTTGGATCGTACTCGCGCGGTAAATTCTTCTTCTGTTTCGACAACATCCATGGTGAGATCGAACCCGCCACGGCGCAGTTCCCGGGAAACCAGTTCAATGTCAGCGGGGTTGTCCTCTACTAGCAACACGCGGAGCTTTCCATGCCCAGCTGGGGGCCGAATATCGTGATCATGGGCAACGGTTGCGGCTGCGCTCATGTATTCACCTCGTCGTTTGCAGCACTACACCATTGATCACGGGCGCCTGATTGGTGACCAGCCAGTACAGCCCTACCTGCTTGACTGTATTTCGAAACTGGTCGAAATCCACGGGCTTCTGGATGTAGCTGTTTGCGCCCAAGCTATAACCATTCACGAGATCCCGCTCTTCTTTCGAGGAAGTCATTATGACCACGGGGATAGTCTTGGTCCGCGGATCGCTTTTGATCTGCCTGAGGACTTCGATTCCATCCACCTTGGGCAACTTCAAGTCGAGCAGCACAAGTTTGGGAGGATGATCTAAAGAACGTTTCGCGAAAGCTTCGCGGCAGAAGAGAAAATCTAAAGCTTGCTCGCCGTCTCGCACGACGAAGATGTTGTTGGCCAGATTTTCGCGGCGCAAGGCGTGCAGCGCGAGATCCATGTCGTCCTGGCTGTCTTCCACCAGCAGAATATCGACTTCACTTGATTGCATAATTAGGCTCCAATCATGGCTGCACGATTTTTCTGTTTCTTTTGTTTGTGGACGTCGAATTGTTCGCTGGCCCCGAGGCTGAAATAAAATGTCGCGCCCCGATCTAATTCCGCTTCCACCCAGACCCTGCCACCGTGCTTTTGAATAATGCGTTGCACCGTGGCCAAGCCGATGCCGGTGCCCTCGAAATCCTCGGGGCGGTGAAGCCGCTGGAAGACACCGAACAACTTATCGGCATATTTCATGCTGAAGCCGACGCCATTGTCGCGAACGAAAACAGCCGGATTCCCGTTTTCTTCGACCTGGCCGATTTCGATGACGGCGCGGGGACGGGGACGGGTGAACTTAAGGGCGTTGGCCATCAGATTTTGAAGAACTTGCTTGATCAGGATCGGGTCGCATTCAACAAAAGGAAGGTCCGCGATAATCCATTCCACCTGCCGGCCTTCACTCTCCGGCTTTAACATCGACACCAACTCTGCAACGATTGAGTTCAAGCCGGTTACCTGAAGGCTTAGGGAATGACGTCCGACCCGCGCCAGGTTTAATAACTCATCTACGAGCACGCCCATGCGGCGCGTGCCTTCCTCAATCCGTTGCAGATAATGCTGGGCGGTGGGATCGAGGGCTGGACCAAATTCCTCTACCAGAATCTTTGAGAAACCTCCGATGTGCCGCAGAGGGGCTCGCAGATCGTGCGAAACAGAGTAGGTAAAAGTTTCCAACTCTTTGTTGGCGGCTTCCAGTTGTGCGGTGCGCTGCACTACTCTTTGCTCGAGTTCGTCGTTGAGTTTGCGGATTTCCCGTTCTGAGGCTTTAGTGCGAGTAACATCGCGGAAAGCTACTACCCCGCCCCGCAGGACGCCGTCCTCGTCTTTCAGAGGGCGGCCTGTGACTTCGATCCAAACCCCCTGCTCGAGCTTCGGGTTCCGCACAAACATTTCGACATCGGCCGCTTCCCCGCGTATAGCGCGCACCAACGGCAGTTGGTCCGTGGGAAACGGTGTTACTGCATCGGGCAAGTAGCAGCCGTAATGAGGAGCCCATTCCTGGATGCTAAGGTCCATTGCGCCCATGCCAAGGATCTTTTCGGCCGCCGGGTTCCACAGCAGAAATTTCCCGTTTTCATCAGCAGTGACCAGCCCCTCATCCATGCTGTCCAAGACGGATTGAAACATGCGCGTCTGCACCCGCAACGCCTGCTCCGAGCGAGCCAGTTCCGCCGCCCGTCTCGCCAGTTCTGCTTCCGCCTGCTTGCGCTCGGTCACGTCTCGCAGGATCACGGTGAACAGTTTCTTGCCACGCGTTTCGATCTGGGAGATGGAAGCCTCGATTTGAAATTCTTCACCATCGGCTCGCAGTGCCCAAAGCGCGCCCAGTGTTCCCATGCCGCGGCTGGTAACTCCGGTTTCGCCGAAGCGGCGAATATGCCCGGCGTGCTGAGGACGGAACCGCTGCGGGATGAAACGCTCAATGGGCTGACCCACCACATCGGCGGCTAAACAGCCGAACATCTTCTCTGCTGCGGCGTTGAACAAGACGATGCGCTGTTGGTCATCGACGGTAATGATTGTGTCCATTGCGGACTGAATGATTCCGATCATTTGTGCCTGACTCTCGCGCAGCGCTTCCTCCGCTTGTTTGCGCTCGGAGATGTCACGCATGATCACGGTGAACAGTTTCTTTCCGCGCGTTTCAATCTGGGAGATGGAAGCCTCGATTTGAAATTCTTCACCGTCAGCCCTCGCGGCCCACAGCGCGCCTAGTGTGCCCATGCCGCGACTGGTGACTCCGGTTTCGCCGAAGCGGCGAATATGCCCGGCGTGCTGAGAACGGAAGCGTTGTGGGATAAAGCGTTCGATGGACTGCCCCACCGCGTCTGACGCCGAGCAGCGGAACATCTTCTCCGCCGCCGCGTTGAACAGGACAATGCGCTGTTGGTCGTCGACCGTAATGATGGTGTCCATCGCCGACTGAATGATGCCGGTCAGTTGGGCTTGGCTTTCACGCAGCGCTTCCTCCACCTGTTTGCGCTCCGTGACGTCGTGCAGAACTTTGGAGAAACCGCGGAGCTTCCCCGAGTCGTCGTAAATGGGGAGGATCACAACGTGGGCCCAAAAGGTAGAGCCGTCTTTGCGGACCCGTAATCCGTGTCCCTCGAAGCGGCCCGTGGCGATTGCACTCTGTAAGGTGCGCACAGGCATGCCGGCTTCCCGATCCTCGGCTGTATAAAAGCACGAGATGTGCTTGCCAAGAATCTCCTCGGTGCTGTAACCCTTGATGCGTGCTGCCCCGACATTCCAACTGGCCACGCGGCCTTCGGGATCGAGCATGTAAACTGCGTAGTCCTTGATGCCGTCGAGGAGCAGACGAAACAGCTCCTCGCTTGCCCGTAATTTTTGTTCTGTCGCGATGCGCGCGGCGATCTCGGACTGGACTGCGGCCGTGCGCTGCTCCACGCGCTGCTCGAGCTCGGTGTTCAGGGCACTGACTTGAGCCCGCACCCGAGCACTCACGCCGATTTCGCGGTTGACGGCGAACCCGGCCAGCAGTATGAAGACCGCCCCCACAAGAGTGCCAGCAACCGTCACGAAAGTCGTCAAGCGCCGCGCTGCCCCGGTCTTCTGACTGCGTTCGTTCAGCAATCGCGTCTCTTCGGCCTGCATCTGTTGGATAGTGCCGCGTATGGCGTCCACTACTCTCTCGCTCTGCTTGATCTCGCTCGCGCCCGGAATGGCGCGTACGTTCCGCCGCGCAGCCACCAGTTCATCGGCAAATGCGAGGGCTGCGGCGATCTGCGGCTCAAGTACGTCGAGCCGCCGTTGCTGATTGGGATTGTCCGTTGTCAAATGCCGCAGCGTGCCGAAGTCCTGGTTGATGGTGCCGCGGGCGGCTTCGTAGTGCGTCAGCAGCAGGTCCTGCCCCGTAAGCGCAAAGCCTCGGGCACTGGTTTCCAGTTCGATTGCATGTTCAACCGTGACGTCAAGCGTCCCCATCACGGCGTGGGTGTGGGCGACGAGGTCCGCTTCTTGCGCCGCCAGGCGCGTACTGCGCCAGGAAAGGAAACCGATCAAGCCGGTCAACAGCACGGCCAGGATGAATCCGATAATCACCCTGCGCCGGAGCAGAGCTTCCACGCTCGGCGGCCTCTGCAAACGAGGATCGGATCGGTCCATCACGCGGCGCAACTCGCTGCGATTAAATAGGTTAGGGCAAAGAGCCAAACAGGGACGGGTTGGCGCGATTTATCCATTCATAGATAGCAATCGGCGGTGGGGGTGCGACCTTTAGCCAGAAAGAGCCGTGCTGACGTCCCAAACGGCATCTGAAGTGTGCCAAGGGCCGCTCAACAATGAACGAATGGACATGTACCTCCGAGGAAAATCCTCCTCTCCTTCTGGCTACATCAGATTTACTTCTTAAAGGGCAGTGGCTGAGCGGCAACGTCGCGTGATTGTGACAATCAGTTCCGGTCAGCTTTCCTGTTCGATTCGTGAGCGCCACTCGATCGCATTCAGCGTCTCCGATTACTTTCGTACCGGCGCAATGAAGGAGGCAAACGCATTACACTCATGAACCGGAACTTCTCGGAGCTAAATGCAGCAGAAGAGTGACAGCGTTCTCGCCAGGGTCAGCCGGGAGCTCTCCCAACTGGAAAAACGCGATTGGGAACTCTGGGTGATCGTGTCACTTGCCGGTGTCCTCGTAGGAATCGGATTTCTGGCAATCCTGTTTCCGGCCGCTTTCCTGTCGCAAGGCAATTTTCGTTTCGAGGTCACTGTTTCAAAGCAACTGGTTATCGCCCTCGCCACGCTTCTGATCCTCCTCAATACGTATCTGGTGACTCGCCGCTTGGAACTGCGAAAGATGCGAGAAGGGTTGGTTTCAGCGACCATCCAGAACGAGCTTGTTCGGCTTCAATCGTTCACCGACCCTCTCACCGAAATTTACAATCGCCGATCGCTCGATGACATGGCGACTCGCTACATTGGCCAAGCGAGGCGTTCGCACAAACCTTTAACGTTCCTTCTTGTTGACGTGGACCGATTCAAGCAGGTCAATACGCGGTTCGGCCACCTTACCGGTGACTTCGTACTGGCGGAGATTGCGGCGCTATTGAAGACTTCGGTTCGAGGCTCAGATGCGGTCGTCCGCTATGGCGGAGATGAATTTCTTATTATTTTGGCTGACACGTCGGGTGATGATGCCGGTCGTGTCGTGCATAGAGCCAAGACTTATCTTCACGAGTGGAATCGTGCTGGGCACCTGGATGATTTCGAGATTACGCTAAGCATCGGAATTTCAGAATGGAGTGATGGAGAAACTCTCGATGAGATACTCGATGCCGCAGACCGCGAAATGTACGCCGAGAAAGCGGCGTCGCGTTAAGCGGCGATTCCAGGCAACAACGATCCCACATGCAGAAAGATTTTTTAGGACAACAGGAAAAATTTGGTGTGTCCTCGAATGCACTTTGACGGCGTTTATCGATGCGCCTGCATTGGCATCGGTCAAGATCCCCTGATACTCGGCTGGCTGGATCTGGATGTCTGGATGGCACATCGGTGGGCCACTTCTGGCACGTCAGTGCTATTCACATCGTAGGTTCCAGCATTTAGTTTTGTTCCCGAGCAGTTCTGGGGGAGGGCTGCCCGGGCGTCCAATGACTCGCAAGAGTCGGGACGCCTGTTAATTTTTTGAAGGCCTTTGAGATCGAAAAGGTGAGGAAGACTTAGCCGCCAGAGTAAATCACGGATTGCGAGATTCCGCAGGCCCCATTACCGCTGATATTTTCCCATCCACTCAGCTTTTGCCAGAGTGCTTCCTTGGATCGCTTGCTCGACTTCCTGCTTGCTCGCGCCCGGCTTCAAATCAAGCTTTGACTTCAGCGCATAAAGTTTGAAGAAATAACGATGAGGCTTTCCCGGCGGTGGACAGGGACCGTTGTAGCCAATCTTGCGAAAATCGTTGCGACCCTGGCGTTCGCCGCCGGGGAGTTCGTCCACTTTGCTGACCCCTTCGGGCAGGCTTGTAGTTGAAGCGGGAATGTTGAACAGAACCCAGTGAGTCCAGGTTCCGGCGGGAGCGTCGGGATCATCGGCAATCAGCGCGTACGCCTGCGTGCCGGAGGGCGCTCCATTCCAGCTAAGTTCAGGAGAAACGTCTGCATCATCACAGGTGAATTTCTTGGGAATGTCTCCGCCATTGGGAAAACTTGTACTGGAAACAGTGAATGCCATCGATCGTGCTCCTTGCTTTTGAGCGGACGAGATTGGGGCCAAAGCGATTGCAATAGCGACAGCGGCCACGCAAAAACGAAGACTGGTGCTCAGGAGAAAAAGTTGAGAGCTCCGTTTTAGATGCACAATCGCTCCGCGCCGAATGGATCTCTCACTGCGTGGAAATTGTGAAGTTCACCGTGACGCGGGCCTCGGTTTCCACCGGTTGCCCTGATACGTAATACGGCTTGAAGCGCCACTGCAATACAGCCTCACGCGCTGCGGTGGAAAGAATCGCGGGCCCGCTTAGCACTTGCAGGTTCTGAATGTTTCCCTGTTTACCAATGAGAACTTGCAGCACCACTGCGCCTTGCACCTTCATTTGCTTGGCCAGCATGGGATAGGTAGGATCCACCGGGCGCGAGACTACGTCTGAAGTTCCCGGAGACAGCCGCACCCGTTCCGCGGCACTACTGACGGGAGTGCCAGCGCCTACGGAGCTGCTGGTGGAAGCTCGCCCGGGGCTTCCGGATTCCAGATCGAGTTTCACGGGATTGCTGCCGGAACGAATGGTCTGGTGCTGGTCGCCGGCAACCACCTCGACCTCGAGGGGCGGGAGCACCGCGCGGCTGACCACAGGCTCTGTAGCGGGTGGAGTATCAACCGGTTTGGCGGCCTCGGAAATCTTTGGCGCGCTGCGCGCTTTCGACTTTGCCTTAGCAGACGTGTTGGCAGATGATTTGTGCGCCAGCGTTTTAGCGCCGTTATTATCCGGAGCCGCCTCATCCGCAGACTCTTGCTCTGTGGCGGCAGGGAACCAGAAATCCCTATCTTTTACGAGAACCACGATGAGGGCCGCGAGAAGCAGCGCAAGGGCAAGCAGCATGCGGCGGCGCTGCTTTGGGTCTGCCCCCTCCAACGCAGTGACATCAACCGTAATCTCGGATGCAATCTCCGGCTGGGTCTTTTCCTCCAGCAAAGGCATACAAAAAGCCTCCCGCCCAGTGGGGAGCCGGGCCTAGTGGGATAGTATGCCTCGAAATTGCCTTTGAAGCCAGAAAAACCGCAGCCTAAGACGGAGGAAAAAGGTGAACTAGCGCGAGCGAGGGGGCCGCGTCTAGAGCAGGGTCGGCACCGCCCGGGCCTTACCCCGGTCACCTTTACCGCTCTTGTCTTCCATCCTATACTTCCCGCGTGAACACAAATCCTGATCCGCGCCAGGAGCAGGCCAACCTCCAGTCGGCCTCACTTTCTCCCGAGCCGATCGCCGCTCCAGTAGGACGCTGGCGAGTATTCGCCTTCGCCGCTGCGGGGGTTTTGCTGGCAATGCTCTTCGTTGGCACGCGCACGGCACGGGCCGCTTGGCAGCAGATTGCGCAACTTCTCAGCCTTCAAGGCAAGCCGGAGCCGGCTTCAGCCAATGTTTTGTCAGAACATGAAATCGAAGGTTTGGATCGTATGGCGCCTCAGAGTCAGGCTGAGCTGCTGTTGGAGCGCTCGATCAACCACTATCGGGGAGCGAACGATCAGATCGCCGAACGCGTGGAAAGCTGGCGGGGCAAGATCAAGCTCGATGACCGGCTGAACAATTTGTTCGTGACTGGGCTTAACTCGGACGATCTCCGAGTTCGGGCGGCGGCAATCGAGGTGGATATCGCAGCCCGCAATTTGGAAAAGAGCCCGGCGACTGTGGACCGATTGGAGCAGGACGCGCGCTTCGGAGAGCAAGGCCCTCGGGCCAATGCGCTGTGGGATATCGGTTTGCTGGGCAGCCGTGGCATTGAGCCCGAGCGTGCTGCGCAGATTATTCTTGCTTCGATTCACGATTCAAACATCAACGTCCGCTACTGGGCAGTCGAGGGGCTGTCATATCTGGGAACTGATGAGACCATCTCTCCGCTGCTCGATGTTTTTCATGACGACTCTTCGCCGATGATCCGCGAGCGCGCGGCGTGCGGGCTGGCTCAATCCGGGATGTTGAGCGAGAAGCAGCGGCGCACGGCCGTGCCACGGCTGCTGGAGTTTGCGGAAGACCCGGCGCTCGATCCAGAGACGCGCAAATGGGTTTATCAGGCACTGCGCGACATCACCGGTCAGGGCTTGCCGCACGATCCCGCCGCGTGGAGAAATTGGTACAACAGCAATACCACTGCGGGAAGCTGGAGTCCAGTGACCCGCGATTCCATGTAGCTGTGCATACTCGATAAGCCGACCGCCCCGGTTGGTATTCCTCGGCATTTTGCTTACACTGCTTTTATCTTCTGTGATTGACATTCACTGCCATATTCTTGCTGATGTAGATGACGGCCCGAAATCCTGGGACGTGGCTGAAGAGATGTGCCGGATGGCGGCGGCAGACGGAATTGAGCACATTGTCGCCACTCCGCACGCCAACGAGCGATACCCGTACGACCGCAAGTTTTTGAACGCGGAGCTGGCGCGGTTGCAGCAGCGGGTGGGAGCAGCGCCACGATTGAGCCTGGGTTGCGATTTTCATCTCTCCTACGAGAATTTCCAGCAGGTATTACGGACTCCTGAGCTGTACACGATTGATGGCGGGCATTA
>DAIMDJ010000014.1:0-9602 GCA_036725905.1 Terriglobales bacterium | reverse complement strand
GCGCATGATGCCAAGCATCGCCGCCCCCTGCTTTCTGCCGCGCGCGAAGCGGCACAAGAAACTTGCAGCGCCGATGTGGCTAAGGCGCTCGTCGACGATAATCCGCGAGCCATTATTGGCGGACGCGCGTTGCCTTACTTTCCGAACCCGGTCGTCGGTCGGTAGTTGGGCTAGAGAAGGCACGACTTCAGGGGCTGCGGAAAGACTCGTGAAAGCAGATTCCTCACCGCTAAAGCGATTCGGAATGACAAAATAAATGGTTTAGCGGCACTGTAAACTCGTGCCCTTCTCAAATACGCTCCAAACCAGAGTTTTTCTCGCTCAGTCGTACCGGCGGAGGTCCATGATTTCAAACCCGAGTGAGCGAGCGCTCGCGAGGATTTCTATCTTTGCGGCTGAACTGCACTGCTGACAGGCGTGCTGTCCGCTCGCGGCGCTGTCGTCATTGCGCTCTCAGGATTCAGTAAATGCTGGTGGTCGGGTCCGAGTCCAAGCTTGATCAGCGCCCGCGAGTCAGGAATCACTTTGGTCTGCCATCCGTTGTCGGCCTGGTAGCGCTCCATGGCTCTCTGCGAATCATCGTTCCACACGCCCGACGGCTTGCCCTCAAGATAATGTTCACGAATCAATGCTTCCTGAATATCGCGGGCGCGTCTGGGATCAATTTTCTGCTGTCCGCGCCGCCAGCTCGCCGTGCGCGATTTTTTCCCTTTACGTGAATGTGCTTGCGCGGCGTGCTTCGCGCTGGAGCTTGCCGCCGGCTTTTTTGTCGCAGCCGTGGAGACAAGGCTGCACGTCAGCACCAGTACGCATGCGGCGCTCACCCGGATTGGACTAGAGACTTTCAATTTGGGGGCCGAATCCTACCACAAAAAACAAAACCCGGCCACAAGCCGGCACTGTAGATCATCCCGGATTCGGGCCTACAGCGCCAGTCACGGCCGGACAAGCCCCTGGTTACGGAAGGGTACCGGCTAGGAAGATAGTTCCATCCTGGCGGCCAGCGCCCCGCTGCCGTACCAGGAAAACCACATCTTGCCCGCTTTTCAACGTAGAAACGACCTTTGAGAACTCCTCCTCGCCGTTTACCGGTTGCTTATTGACTTCGAGGATAATGTCCCCACGCTGTAACCCAACATCTTCGGCGAAAGATCCTGGCTTTACTTCCTGAACGATCACGCCCTTGCCGGCGGGAACATCCAGCCGGTCAGCCATGTCCTGCGTCAGCGCACGCACGCTCAGGCCCAGCTTACTTTCCTTGGGCGTGTTGTCCCCGTTGCCTTCCTCTTCCTCACCCAGGCGAGAGGCGAACAACTTTGCGCGGTCGGCAACTGTGATGGTCGCGTCCTGCTTCTTGCCATTGCGGATTAGGCCCAGCGTGACCTTTGTGCCAGGCTTGCGGCTGGCAATATCTGCAACCAGTTCGTCACCATTCTTTACCGGCTTACCATCGACGGTCGTGATGGTGTCCCCGACCTTCAGGCCGGCCTGCTCGGCGGGGCTTCCGGCAACCACGTTCGAGATGGTTACGCCGGAATTCACGCCGTAAACCCGCGCAATTGCCGGGTTTTCTTGCGCGTTGAACTCGATTCCTATCGAGCCGCGAGACACACGGTGCTCCGGACCGATGAGCTGGTTGTAAACCTGCACGACGGTGTTGGAAGGCAAGGCAAATCCCACACCGGCGTAAGCGTTCGTGTCGGTGAGAATTGCGGTGTTGATCCCGATCACTTCGCCACTCATGTTCACCAGCGGCCCACCCGAGTTGCCCGGATTAATCGCCGCATCAGTCTGAATGAACGATTGGAATTGCCGGTTAGGAACAATGTTGCGCCCCTTAGCAGAAACAATCCCAGCGGTTACGGTTTCCTGCAAACCGAAGGGGCTGCCTACGGCCAATACCCAATCGCCTACCTGCATGCCATCGGAATTCCCCAGCTTGGCGACAGGAAACGGCTTGCTCGATTCAATTCTAATGACAGCCAAATCGGTTTCCTGATCGGTGCCGATGACTTTAGCGTCATGCAGCACGCCTGGCGGATCGTCCTGCAGCTTCACGCGAATGCGGTCTGCTTTCTCCACCACGTGACGGTTAGTAACGATGTAGCCCTTGGGATCAACCAGCACACCAGATCCCAACGAACGTTCGCGAATTGATCCAGAATTGCCGCCACCCGGGCCCCCGAAGAAGCGGTCGAAGAAATCATCAAACGGATTCTGATCCTCTCCCTCCGGGCCTGCGGGGCCACGGCGCCGGCGCTGCGTTTTGATCGTAGATTCCGTATTGATATTGACCACGCTCGGCTCTAACTGCTTGGAAATCTGCGAGAACTGATTGGATAGCTCTTTTGGAGTGGGGACGCTCAGCGGGGTGGCATCAGAACCCTTTTTCGACTCCTGCCCTTTAACTCCGCGAGAAACTATCGTTCCTATCAAAATACCGATGGCCAGAGTGGCCAGAATTGTGAGGGTGTACGCGAGACGATTTGCCTTCAAACGCACCCAAAAAGCGCTTGCGCGCGGGTCGATCATCACTTCCTCCGAGAATGTCTGAATTTATTGATTATACCTTTCGCCAACTTGGGGAACCAACCAGAGCGGGGTGGACTTCACCCCTTTATTAGACGCTTGAACTCCGGAAAAGTGTTGGCTGAATGGACTCCACGACAGGAACGGTTGCAATTTGCTCCGAAGGGGACTTTAATTTCTTAACCTGCCCAGCTGCGTCCAAGGAGGGCTTATGGCCGCTACGGTGTTGCTATTCGATCTCGGGGATCTGCGCCGCAAATGGGGATGGTTCCTTGCGCTTGGAATCGTCATGATCGTTTTTGGGATGATCGCTCTCGCCATCATGCCCGCGGCCACAATAGGCACGGTCTTAATCCTGGGCTGGCTGATGATCTTTAGCGGCATTGTCGAGGCTGTTCACGGATTCCAAGTCCGTAGTTGGGGAGGATTCTTCTTGCACCTGATCGGCGGCATTGTGGGGGTGCTGATCGGCTTGCTCGTGGTCACCCACCCCGTTGCTGGTGCGCTCGCCTGGACACTGCTGTTCGCGTCATTCTTCACGGTCATCGGCCTGTTCCGCTTGATTGCCGCGACCAGGCTGAAGTTTCCCAACTGGGGCTGGGCGGCTTTCGACGGCGCGGTTACACTCTTGCTCGGAATCCTGCTGTGGGCAGACTGGCCCTGGTCGGGATTCTGGTTCCTCGGCCTGTCAATCGGAATTGCGCTGCTGCTGCGTGGCTGGTCGCACGTGATGATTGCTCTAGCGCTTCGCAGCTTGCCGGCAGCGCCCAGCGAGTTGCGCCGCGTCGCGTGAACTCACCGTGCCCTGAGCCGCAGTCGATCACCCCCTAAGATTTCGTCCCAATTTATCAGGTAGAATCCTCCGCGCTGGTGGTTGGGAGGAATCATGCGAAAGCTTCTCCTGCTTGGCCTGCTCGTGCTTTGCTCTTTTGCCGTTGCGCAGAATTTGTCTCCGGAAGTCAAACAGTTCGTGAAAGTAGATGCCCCGATCGTAGTGCTGCAGCATGTTCGCGTGATTGACGGAACCGGCGCGCCTGCCCGCGAAGATCAGACCGTCCTCGTGTCCAATGGCAAGGTCGAATCCGTCGCAAACGCGGCTTCCGCGAGTGTGCCCAAAGGTAGCCAGGTTCTCGACCTCCACGGCTACAGCGTCCTCCCCGGCTTAGTCGGCATGCACGATCATATGTTCTATCCCATGGGCAACGTCATCTTCGGCGAGATGGCGTTCAGCTTCCCACGGCTCTATCTTGCGGGAGGAGTTACTACGATCCGAACGACTGGCTCGCTTGAGCCATATACCGACCTCGAAATGAAGCGAGCGATCGATTCCGGCGCAATGCCCGGACCACATATACACGTTACTGGGCCGTATCTGGAAGGGAAAGGCAGTTGGGCTCTGCAGTTGCATCAACTGACCGGGCCGGAAGATGCCACAACAACCGTGAACTATTGGCTCGATGAGGGCGTGGACAATTTCAAGATTTATAACTTCATTACTGCTGATGAACTCTCGGCTGCAATCGCCGCTGCCCACAAACGCGGTGCAAAAGTTACGGGACATCTCTGTTCCATCGGCTTTCGTGAAGCCGCAGCTTTGGGAATCGACGATCTCGAGCACGGTTTGCTAGTCGATACCGAATTCTTTCCCTGGAAAAAACCCGGCGAGTGCCCGGATAACCCGAAAGATATGTCGTTTTACGCCAGCCTCGACGTGCAGTCCGGCCCAGCTCATGAAATGATTCTCGATCTTGTCCAGCGTCACGTCGCGATCACATCCACTTTGCCCGTTTTTGAAGTTGACGTGCCGGGCCGTCCCACGATTCAGCGACGCGTCCTTGACGCTTTATCTCCAGACGCCCGCGCTGCATTTCTCGAAAACAAAGTCCGCGCTGCTGATACCAGCCGGCTCCGGCGAATTTACGGAACGGACACGTCTCCGGTTGCCGGCGCCTTCAAGAAAGAGATGGAATTTGAATACGCCTTTGCGAAAGCTGGTGGCTTGCTCATTGCCGGTCTTGATCCAACCGGAATCGGAGGGGTAATTGCCGGATTTGGCGATCAGCGCGAAGTTGAATTATTAGTCGAGGCTGGATTCACTCCGCTCGAAGCTATCCACATTGCCACGGCCAACGGCGCGCAATATCTCGGCGAAGCTGAGCGCATCGGCACCATTGCCCCTGGCAAGCAAGCCGACCTGGTTGTCATTAAAGGTGACCCGTCCCACAAAATTGAAGACATTGAAAATGTCGAGATCGTCTTCAAAGATGGAGTCGGTTATGACTCACCTAAGCTGATCGAATCTGTCAGGGGAATCGTAGGGAGCCGTTAGCGCATGCTGGTGCTCGCTTCCGCGTCTCCTCGGCGCCAGGAGTTGCTGCGCAATGCAGGAATTGCCTTCGTCGTTCAGCCAACGGATATTCCGGAGGTCGCGCAGGAAGGCGAGCTTCCCCGAGATTTCGCCGAACGCATGGCACGTGAAAAAGCGCAAGCTGTGTTCCGCGTCCGTCCGAATGATTTCGTTCTGGGGGCGGATACTATCGTCGTAGTGGATGGCACTATTCTCGGCAAACCTCGCGATTCTGCCGATGCCGCTCGGATGCTGCGCCTGCTCTCCGGACGCACTCATCAAGTGATTAGCGGCGTGTGCTTAACGGGACCTGAACTGAAAACAGGATTTCAAGACATTCGTTCGGAAACCACGCTGGTGACCATGACGAAGCTGAGCGATGAGGATATTCGCGCCTACATTGCAACCGGAGAGCCTCTCGATAAGGCCGGCGCCTACGGGATTCAAGGTATGGCTTCGCGGTGGATTCCGCGCATTGAAGGCGATTACTTTAACGTGGTGGGGCTACCAGTGGCGCTGGTACGGCGAATGCTGCACGACCATGGAGTGAAATAAAGCTACGACTTCTTTTCCGTTCCCTGCTCGCCATCTTTAACTGCTGATTTAAAGTTCTTGATTCCTTCGCCGATACCCTTGCCTAAATCGGCCAGCTTGCTGGGCCCGAAGATCAAAAGAGCGATGAACAGAATCAGCAGAATCTCTGGCAAACCCAATTTTCCAGGCAGCATCTTGTAAGCCCTCCTATGGGGTTCGCCGCAGCGCTCTAAACAGCGCTATGCCGATTCCCGCAAACTCCCTCTAGAAATTCTAGGCCAGCGTACTCCGGGAGTCAAAAAAATGAAGAAGGTGCCGCTCCAATCGACAAGTCCCACCTTCGAGGATTATCCTGCTTGCGAAATTGCGGAGGCCTGCATGAAACTCGTCGCTTTGATCTTGCTTCTCTCCAGCGCCGGATTCACCCAAGAAGCCAAGAACCCCATCTCCAACGTACTGCGCGAGATGCTTCCCAGTCGCGCCAAGAACACAGTCGGTGCCATCGAAGAAATGCCTGCCGACAAGTTCAACTATAAGCCCACCCCCGAGCAGATGACATTCGGCCATCTCGCCGCGCACATTACCGATGGCAATTACTTCTTCTGTTCGAATGTCGGCGATGTGCCGCGCCCGAAGATGGAAGAACTGCAGGGGACGGAAGGCAAGGACAAGCTGGTGGCAGCCGTCAAGGCTTCTTTTGATTTCTGCACCACCGCGCTGGCGAAAGCCGATGACTCCAAGCTGAATGACAACATCACGTGGTTTGATGGAAAGCCGCGGGCTCGCGCCTGGGCTTTCGTAGCACTGGCCAGCAGTTGGGCGGATCATTATGGCGCGGCAGCGATGTATCTCCGCCTGAATGGGCTGCTCCCCCCATCCGCGCAAAAGGCCAAAGCAGAGGAAAAGAAGCCAGAAGAAAAGAAGTGAGCCGGGAGCGTCCCACAATCGTTACTGCGATTGCCGCTCTGTTCCTTTTGTCGGCAGTGTACCTGCTGATCGTTGGCCTTACCATGCTCGCTCGCCCCGGTTTCCTATCAATGGCTGCGGGCGCCGATTTGCTCAGCGGACTGGAGACTGCCGGCCCGTACATGTTCCTGGTGGTGAGCGCCGCTGGAATTGCGGTAGGGTTCGGATTGCTTCGGCTTCAAAACTGGGCGCGGCGCATTGCAGCTCTGCTTGCCCTGATTGGCATCGTGCTTCTGGTCCCCAGAGTTTCGAGTGCCGTGGTTGCTGCTCGGGGCTCGGCCTTGGCGTGGAGTGGATTAGGAATCATCGTTCGCGTGGTAATCGTCGTCAGCCTCTACCAAGCACCGGTGAGAGAGATATTTGAGACTAAGTAGTTCCGCCTTCAAGCTGGAAACCATCGCCAGAGCTGCTGACGTAAGCTCGTTGTTTGGTTCATCTATCAGAAAATACCGTCTTTCCTGTAGATCATAAATTCTTGACCGACCTCCCGAAATTTCTCGTGTAGCTCGTTTTAAGGCATCTATCCCGCGCAGAATGAGCGTCCAAGTTTTGGCAGTTTTCGTGCTCTTTGTAACAGCGATGATCTGGGAGGCGGGCATGCTGGACCTATCGATTGAAAACGTTGCCAATGTTGCCGTGATCCGCTGCTCAGGTCGCATCGTTCGCAGCAGTGCTGCTTATCAGTTGCGTAATGCGGTCGCCTCAGAATTGGACTCCCGTGCCATCGTGCTCGATATCAGTGAGGTCGAAGAAGTGGAGGGAGGCGGCTTGGGCATGCTAGTGTTTCTGCAGCGCTGGGCGCGCGACCACGGAATTCAATTCAAGCTTTTCAATCCTTCCCGCCAAGTTCGCGAGAAGCTCGAACGCGCCGGTTCGATCTCCGAAGTCGAGATCGCCTCCGTGCCCGAAGTCATGGCGCTTGCCAACCGTGATGACCATCAATACTCAATCGCTGCCTGAGAATTGAGACAAAGAACTGGGACGGCATAACGAACAAATGGAATCGGGGTCGGGTTTATGCAAGCGCAAAGTGCTCTTCTTCAGTGCGTATTGGTTTCGTTGACTTTCCTCTCGGCGGCTCAAGGGCAACAAGCTCGCGGATCATTTCCTTCTGGGGTGGACTCTCAATCATCCCCGGATCTCGAAACAATTATTCGCAACATGGAGGCGGCACAGGAAGCCAGCCGCCCACAGCTTCCGTACGAAGCTGTCCGTGACTACCGCCTGTTAGAAGGGGATGCGTCGCGGATTAACGCCGAAGTGGTGGCACGCATCACTTTCATGCCTCCGAATGTAAAAAATTATTCGATTCAGAACCACACTGGGAGCAGCCGGGGGGCGGACGTGGTTCGTCGCATCCTTGACAAAGAAGCGTCAATGACTGCGCAGGATCCCGACGCCTCTCTGCGATCCATATCTTCCCAGAATTACAATTTCGCGTACTTGGGTGAAGATCAACTGAACGACCGGTCGTGTTACAAGCTCAGAATCACTCCCAAGCGTAAGGACATTAGTCTCGTCGATGGCGAGATCTGGGTTGACAAGGGGTCTTTCCTCATTCCTCGAATCGAGGGGGAGATGTCCAAGACACCGTCTTGGTGGCTGAAGAGAGTTCACCTTGTACTTGACTTCGGCAACTTGGGCGGAACTTGGCAACAAACCGGAACCCAGGCCCTTGCCGACGTCCGAATGTTAGGAAAGCGCAGCCTCGTGTCCAAGGTCTTGGATTACCGCGAGGGCGAGGCTCTCGCTCTGCAGCGGAAACCAGTCGCACTCCAAGGGCGCGGTTTGCCCAGAAGGCGTGCGCGCCAGGCAGCCTTCTCGGTTCCAATGCAGTAGTCATTTATTCGTCACACTGTTCCCGCACCCGGCCTCCACTAACCCACCGCATTCCAAGCATTTGCCGCGAGACCATTCCCTTGGTCACCCATTCTTAAGGTTACGAAAGTTTGCACACGACCCCGTAAGTTGTTGTAGAGAAGGCGCTTAACTGGTATCAGTTTAGATGAAGCGGACACTGCTTAATTCCCCGCACGCGCGACTTCGGGTCGCAGGGAGAAACTTGGCTGCCCAGTCTCAGTCTTGGAGGGACCTGGACCTCCGCGCCAAGGCTTTAATCAGCCTCGTGGTTGCGGTTGGTACAGGTGTGCTGCTCTACGCAGCCGTCTACCCTACGAGCAAAAATATTGCCCAGTTCATCTGCTACCTGCTGATCGCGATTTTGGCTGCACGGCTGAAGGTTCATCTCCCTGGGATCACCGGCACGATGTCGGTGAACTTTCTGTTCATCCTTTTGGGCGTGTTGGAACTCAGCCTGCCAGAGACTTTGATCCTGGGCAGCGCCGCAGTGGTGGTCCAGTGTTTCTACCGTGACCGGCCCAGTCCGATTCAAGTCACGTTTAACCTCTGCGCGAGCGCGTTCGCAACGGCAGTGGCTTATGACGTTTACCACCTCGCAATCGGCGAAGGATGGTTCAGAAGTCATCCGTTATTGCTGGGCCTCGCGGCTTCGACATACTTCCTGGCCAACACGGGCTCGATCGCTACCGTTATCTCTCTGACAGAACGAAAGGCACTCAACAAGATTTGGGTGGACTGCTACTTCTGGTCTTTTCCGTACTACCTGGTGGGAGCTGCATTCGCAGGCATGCTTGGCTGGTTCAACCGGGCTTTCGGATGGGAAACTTCGTTGCTGATCGTTCCCGTTATTTACCTGATCTATCGCTCCTACCGGCTCTATCTGGGCAAACTCGAAGACGAGAAGCGGCACGTAGAGGAGATGGCCAACCTCCACCTGCGAACCATCGAAGCGCTGGCCCTGGCGATTGAGGCCAAAGATCACACCACTCACGATCATCTGCAGCGAGTTCGGGTGTACGCCATCGAAGTCGCCAAAGAATTGAAGATCAGCCCCCCAGAAATGGAGGCGCTGCACGCAGCCGCGTTGCTGCACGATATTGGCAAATTGGCGATCCCGGAGCACATCATTTCCAAACCGGGCCGGCTGACCCCGGAAGAATTCGAAAAAATGAAGATTCACCCGGTCGTGGGGGCGGAAATTCTGGAGCGGGTGCGTTT
Organism: Terriglobales bacterium; assembly: GCA_036725905.1. Lineage (GTDB taxonomy): Bacteria > Acidobacteriota > Terriglobia > Terriglobales > Acidobacteriaceae > QIAB01. The sequence continues at coordinate 148 of DAIMDJ010000014.1, read as the reverse complement.
CCCATATCCTGTCGTGCCCATTGTGCGCGCGCACCACGAGAAGTGGGATGGCTCGGGCTATCCTTTCGGCCTGAAGGGAACGGACATCCCCATTGGAGCGCGGATTCTCTCGGCGTAGATGAATCCGATCGCGCCGATGTTGGCGAGG
>DAIMDJ010000013.1:10178-19195 GCA_036725905.1 Terriglobales bacterium | reverse complement strand
ACAGTACGTGACTACCAACTGACTACCAAATTTCAATCGTTTTGCTTTGGGCGGCGCGGTATTAGGCACTGGAGGCAACATGGCAGTCACACTGTATCGACAGGTCGGCAAGGGCAAAGCCCGGCGGCCTGGGAATCAAGCATTTTGAGGAACAGACCGGAAGACGGTAGCCTCTCTCGTCTCCGTCGAATCGGCCGCCTCCGTAGCTTCGGTCACAGCAGACTCAAACAGGAACTAGAGACACGCATCGAGCAACTAACGTCCAACCCTGATTCAGGGCCACAATCATGATCTGCTGGCCTTGGCCGGTCGTTGAATTTTCAGTGCGCGGGAATGCGCGAAGGATCGTGCCAGCGGTTGGCCCTGTCTCACAGATCGGCGGTATCGCGGTTTCCACTTCGACACCTTTCTACACGGGCGCGGTTCGCCCTCTCTCCATATCGCGGCAGAAACTCCCGATACACGTTGCTGGTCGAATTCTTCTCCACCACCATAGACGCATTTAGCTCACCTCCATTGCGCGAGCTTCGAGCACGGAGGAATAGATCATTTCCGGCTCTGCTGGTTTCATGCTCTGTTATTGTGCGAAGGCTTGCAATACTGCAGCCTTCTTTTGGTCGGTGCGAGACTTCGATGCGTACAGCAAGGTCGTGTTGAGCGATGCGTGCCCAGCCAGGTCCATCACGGTTTTGGGCGCCACTCCTTTATCGAGCAGGCGAGTCACGTAGGTTTTGCGCCACTTGTGCAAGCAGACTTTCGCGGGATCGAGACCGGCGCGGACTGCAATCCGCTTCGCTGTACGTAGCCAAGTTTGACTGACGGTGCCATTGCGGGAAGGGAATAGGAGTTGGCCGGGCTTGCGATCGAGCTGGGCGATCAGCCTTCTCACGTCATCCGGTAATGGTATCTCGCGTTCTTCGCTGTTCTTCGGAGTGAAGCCATTCTTAGCGGTTATGTACAAAACACCGTCGCTCACGTCGTCTATCGTCGCGTGTGCCGCTTCCTGATCTCTCACACCTGACTTCCAGAGAAACAAAAAGTAGGCGTACGCCTCGAAACTATGATCGCGGGCAGCCGCCATAAACTTCTCTATTTCCGCTTGCGTGTAACTGACGGGCGGTTTCTTAATGAACTTCGGCCTTGCCTTCGCCATCCGCTTCAGCTCGCCTTCAGGAAAATCGAAATGTCGCAGAAGGGCGCAAATGCGAACGGAGTGATTCGTTTTCGTCCGCGCGCCTTGCGGAAGATTCAGGATGTAACCATCATGATCGTGGCGTGTGAAACCCGATAGCAGACGGTCACCAAAGATGCGCTTGAACGGGTGCAGCACGAACATGGCTTGCTCGGCAGTACGCGGCTTGCGCGACAACATCAAGTGCGAAATGTAGGCGTCTACCGCACTGGTAATCGTCATTTTCTCGTCGGTCATACGTTCGATTCTCCTGTGCAAAATCTTCAAGTTCTACGTTACTATTCAGCACTGAAGTACATGTACTGTCAGATAATCGCCACTTCGACTCACATCTCGCGGAGTTCTGTCGTTGTTACGGTACATTCTCGATCACGCCACCCCGTCGGGGTTGCTGTCACTTCTTCTCGCGGTTTGCGATATTTCGAGAGCGGCCCATCGACCGTGCCAGACGTCAATTCCTCGCCTACGGTTCCCAGTTCCGCCGAAAGTTCCGTTTTGAGTTTCACCGACAAGCAAGAGGGTTGAGAGATAGATTGGTCCGCTGCTGCCGAGGAGGGCGTGCGCTCCTATGGCGGAGATCTTCGAAGTTCTGACCTGAGGAGTATCAGTATGCAAAGTGAAAGAGCGGATGAACTCGTACACGAGTGGAATCTGCTGGGGGCGCCTGAGGCGTTCAGCGAACCGGAACAGTTATTGGCGGCCTTTTTCGGTGCCTCCACGGTTGGCCTAGCTATTCTCGATGACCAGTTGCGTTATCAAGCCATCAACAACACTCTGGCCGCCATGAACGGCGTTCCTGCCGAAGCTCATCTAGGCCGGACCCTTCGCGATGTGTTAGGCGATGCAGCCTCCAAGCTTGATCCCATACTTCAACGAGTATTGGTTACCGCGGAACCAGCCTTGAATATCGATCTCACCGCGACCCTGCCCGCAATGAGCGAGGTTCGTCACTGGATTGTGAACTACTTTCCTATAAAAAATGCGGCAGGGCGGGTGAAGCAGGTCGGAGCCGTGGTCGTTGATATTAGCAAACAGAGAAAGCTCGAAGACGCGCTCTCCAGTCTAGGCGGCAAATTACAAGAGGAGAGAGACAGGTTACAGGCGTTGCTGGAAGTTAGCAATACGCTAGTGCGATCTGAACTCGATTTTCGGCACCTATTTCCCAAAATTTCCGCATGCATTAGGAGAGTGATGAGGCATGAATTTGCCTGCTTGGCTCTTTTGGACAAAGCTGCCGGTTGTGTGCGAGTTTACGCTTCAGAATCGCAGGTGCGGGATGATTTCCTCAGCCAGGGCATCGAGGTTCCTCTCAAGGACAGCCTCGCGACAACAGTCATGGCTGAGAGAGAAGCCAAAACATTTCGGTATGCTGACTTGGAAGCTTATGTGGAACGTTCTGCGATTGTGAAGCAAGCGGTCGAGCACGGATTTCGCTCGATATGCATGGTGCCGCTTGCCACTGGCAGGTGCATTATTGGAACCCTGTCACTGGGCAGCAAGTCTGAAAGCGCTTTCACCAGAAAAGATGTTGATTTACTAAGTCAGGTAGGTGCCGAAGTATCGCTCGCCCTGGAGAATGCCATCGCCCACCAGCGTCTGCAGGTAGAGAAAGAGCGCCTGCAAACCACGATGGAGCTTAATAACGTCCTGATGACGGACCGTGACTGGCAGAAGCTGTTTCCTGCGATTTCAAATTTTATGCAGCGAATAATTCCCCACGAGTACGCGAGCGTGGCGGTGTACGATGACTCAGCGCATTTGTTGTCGCTCTATCCCTTGGATTCCGGCCTGGCTGCTGCCCTGCACACCCGTGCCACACCGATACCCATAACCGAGATGCTTGCCGGGCAGGCTCTGCTCGAACGCGAAATCAAGATCTTCAGTAGCGAGGATTTGGGCGGAGCCCGGTCGAAGTATGTAAGTCAACTGGTGGAGCAGGGAATCCAATCCTTATGCTGCGTTCCGCTAATAACCCGCAAAGGCGAGGTGGGTACCCTGAACCTTGCGAGCAGGCAGAAGGACGCGTTCAAATCTCAGGATCTTGACATTTTGCAGCAAGTGGCCGCGCAGGTCGCGATCGCCCTCGATAATGCCCGAGCCTATCGCGAGATTGCAGACCTCACCGATAAGCTTGCCAAAGAGAAGCTTTATCTGGAAGATGAGATCCGCACGGAGCTCCACTTCGAGGAGATCGTAGGAGAGAGTGCTCCCCTCAAACGGGTACTGGCACAAGCCAAGACCGTCGCTCCCAGCGATGCCACTACCCTCATTTTGGGAGAAACGGGTACCGGGAAAGAACTGATCGCACGGGCCATTCACCGCATGAGTTCCCGCAAAGACGCCAGTTTTATCAAGCTAAACTGCGCCGCCATCCCGACCGGCCTGCTCGAAAGCGAGCTCTTCGGCCACGAAAGAGGCGCCTTCACAGGCGCGATCAGCCAAAAAATAGGCCGTCTTGAGCTGGCGGACCAGGGGACGCTGTTCCTGGACGAAGTAGGCGATATCCCTCTGGAACTTCAGCCCAAACTGCTCCGGGTCTTACAAGATCACGAATTCGAACGCTTGGGGAGCACACGCACTTTGCGCGTGAACATTCGCCTCATTGCTGCTACCAACCGCGATCTCGCCAAAGCGGTTGCTGAACGGGACTTTCGCAGCGATCTGTACTATCGCCTCAACGTCTTTCCCATTCGCATGCCTCCGCTTCGTGATCGTAGGGACGACATCCCGTTACTGGTCCGCTATTTCGTCCAGAAATTTGCCCGCAAAATGAATAAACAGGTTGACACCATTCCTTCAGAAACCATGAACTCTCTCGTGGGCTGGGAATGGCCGGGGAACGTGCGGGAATTGGAAAACTTCATGGAACGATCTGTGATTCTCAGCGATGGAGCGGTGCTGCGAGCGCCACTGGCAGAATTGAGCACCTCTGAATCTGGATCTCCCGTTACTGACACTCTCGTAGACCTGGAAAGGCAACACATCATTCGGGTGCTGCGCGAAACGGGTGGCGTAATCGCCGGCTCTCATGGCGCTGCCAGCCGTTTAGGGATGAAGCGCACTACCCTGCAATCGCGAATTATCAAAATGAAGATCTCCCGCGAAGAGTACGAACACTGATCCAGGCGCTCAGCTTCCGTTCAATTTCGTGACGAGTATTCGGCACTCTGCCGTAACCTCGTCAAGTTCGACATCTCCGAAACCATTCCACCTTTGTGCTACTGCACGGCATTCGCCACACTTTTTCTACAAGTTAGAGTTCTGGTCCAATTTGGAATCTCAAATGCCAGTAAATAGCCGTCGAGATTTTGTGCCCGGGAACACCCTGAGAAAATGAATATCTGTGACGTTGGCCATCGGGGGAAGGCTGCTTGGCGTCCGGGTTTGGAGACTGGAGCACTGCTCAGTAATGCGCCCTCCCCCTCCCCAGAGCCCTTGCGCGTTCGTGGGCTGGAGGGCAGCCAAGGGCGTTTTGACCTCACGGACAAAACATATCTGGAGCAGCCTCCTATCCTGGCGGGGCAGGGAAGCCAGTCCCAGTCGCCAGGGTATTTGCCTACCAGAGTATTGGCAGAGTTGTGGATAGCGCCTCGGGATCCGCTTTATCTCTTCGTCTGTAGCATGCTTTGGCACGCCGAGGCGGATGTCGGCGCAGGCTGGGAGCTTGTTGGCGGTCTCCGTTCCCTGCGGCAGGAAGAGCGTATTGTCTCGGCGGCGCTTCTGGCGAGAACAAAAAGCTTGAACCTCCCAGTCGACGAATCATGGTGGAGAAATGGCGATCCGGACTTGCCACATAAGGAACCGGAGAGCAGGCGGGACTCGCGTGCAGTTGACAAGGTGATGACGATGAATACGCCTTACGGGTTGGAAATCATCGAGAATTGTCTAAGCTGCAAACTGCGCCGGAAGAACTGGTTCTGCGGACTCTCTCCCGATGTGTTGAAATCTTTCAGCGCAGCCAGCCATCTCAGCACATATCCCGGTGGGGCAATCTTGTTTGTCGAGGGGCAGTCGCCACGGGGCGCATTCGTGCTCTGCTCCGGAAAGGTGAAGCTTTCCACCACTTCGCGCGAAGGCAAAGTCCTCATACTGAAAATGGCCGAGCCCGGCGAGGCGCTCGGCTTAAGCGCGGTAATTTCTGCGACGCCCTATGAAGTGACCGCAGAAACATCAGGCCCTTGCCAGGTGAACTTCATCGAGCGCGAAACGTTAATGCGGATGCTCGAAAAAAATGGCGAGTTAGGATTGCACTCCGCTCAGGCGTTAAGCAAGGAATTTCAGTCGGCATACCGCGATATCCACGAATTAGTCCTGGCCCGTTCCTCGGCCGGCAAGTTGGCTCGATTATTGCTTTCATGGACCGTGGGGCGCGAGAACGGGTCCCGCGAAATCAAGATTCGTTCCAGCCTCACGCATGAAGAAATGGCACAAATGATTGGCTCGTCGCGCGAAACCGTGACTCGGCTATTGAGCGAACTCCGGAAAAAGGAACTCATAAGGCTGGAGGGTTCAACCTTGGTCATCCGCAATCGAATAGCTTTAGAAGCGCTGGCTGCCTAACTCCTTGGCAGCCACACGGCGGCTGGCTCCCCCCGGCCGGCCGCCACCCCCTTCCGTCCGCAAAGATTCAAGAACGTAAATCCTAGCTGGGCTGTGTAGTGGCCATGAACTGAAGGGCCACTTGTATTTCTCGCCGTGAAACAGAAGGGGCTCCGAAACACGTTTGTACGCGGAACCCTCAGGCACGATGGGGTTAGAAGTGGAAGCCCAGCTCCGCCGTGTAACTGCGGGGCGTAACGTAGTGGGTTCCAGTGAAAGTTGATAGAAAGTTATAGAGGGCAACTTTGTTGGTTATGTTGACGGCGGTGAGCCGAAGACTCCATTTGTATTTCTCACCATGAAAAAGGTTGTCATCTCCCACCGCAATGTCGAAGAGATGACGCGGAGCAATGCGTGGCGGATTTTTGTCGTCGTTTTCCGTCCCTGGAGCTGGGATGCTCACCAGAGTGGATCCGAACTGTCCTGCTGGGCATGGCGATGGCAAAGGTGTCGTTGGAGTCGCGTGTGCGCTGCCGCAGAACAAGCCCGCCTGGAACTCCTGGTCGGGAGTGAGCCCGCTGGCAGTGAGATCCACCGGCCCACCGTCCGAGACGGGCACTGCTCCTGCCACCAGGCCACTGTCGTATCGCCAATTGAAGCCGAGCCACGGCCCGTTTTTCCACGGTTGGTATTGTATGTGAGTCGTCTGGTTGAACTTTTCGTCGTGATCGATGCGGAATGGGGTGATATCGCTTCCGCCACTCCCCGGCGGGACAGCCCCGGCTCCTCCAAGCTGCGGGTTGAAGAAGCGTGCTGCTACGCTCGAGAAAACGAAAAGAGCCGAGAATCCATGGAAGTTGGGCACACTCACCCGCCCGGCAACGGCGGGAATCTTGGAGTTATGCCATTCGATCGGGAAAGTGAGTGGAGTGCTCCCGAACACGCCGAAGTCATACGCATTATGGGTATATTTCCAGACGTACTCACCGGAGAAGACTAAATAGCGTCCCAACGCTTGTTGCAGGCCCACATGGAATTCATTGCGCCACCCGGGGCTGAAGGGAGTGGCCACATTTGACGAACAGACCAGAAGCGGATTCAGCACCGGATCGGCACATCCCGTGCTGGAAAGGACGAGGTTCTCGTTGAAGGGGGTTTCCAGTACTCGCGCATACGAAGCACGAAGTACCGTGTTCGTCTTCTTCACGTTGTAAGCGATGCCGATACGGGGCTCGGCTTCCTTGTGCGAAGTCAGGCCGTTGTACAAATCACCGCGCAGACCCAAATTTATGGACCAGTTTCCCTTTGTGATCGCGTCCTGCACGTACAGGGATAGCAGCTTAACGTCAGAGTGGCCGTTAAACGGAAACAGACTTCCCCCTCGCGTCAGGTCGAAAGGGGCCAGAGTTGTGCAAGGAGCTGCAATGGGGTTTCCGTTGGAATCCACACAGGAGTTCCCATTCGCGTCGGTAAGTGAGGAGAGAAATGTCGGATCCACGATGCCGAAACGGTTGTTCTCGTTAAGGAAGGTCTGCTGATAGGTCACGCCCGCCTTCAGGTTGTGGATGCCTTTCACGTAGGAGAGATCTGACCGGATGCCCGCGTTGGTCAGCGTCCGGTCTTGACTTAGTGTTTCTTGTTGCAGATCCGGCGCGAGATCGGCGAAGGGGTTGCCGCTTGGATAGTAGTTGAACTGGTCCCGCCGGACGAAAGTTCCGAGCGTGAACACGGTGGTGGGACTAACCAGCCGCGTCCACGACGGTGCAATGTTAAAAGTCTTAATCTGCGCCCGCTGGTCTGCGGGACCGACGGGGATGCCATTGGGACCAACACCGCCATTGTCAACCCATGCCGTGGCGTTTTGGGCATCGAAGGAATTAGGCGTCTGGAACCAGGAACGGGTGAATCCCAGATTCACGTGGATGGAGTCCGGGTTGGAGAGTTGAAAGTCCAGGCGATCGAATACGTTCTCTTCGTTACCTTTGGCGTGTATAACAGCAAACTCAGGTGGATCGAGAAACCGTCCGCTGTTCAAGCCGTTGGCAGAGATGAAATTACCCCATTTCTGCCCTCCATAACCGAAGTTAAACCCTGCGTTGGACGTGCCGAAACTGCCGTACGAAGCGGTTACCTCACCATGAGGCGTGGTAAGGCCTTGTCCCGAGCGGGTGGTAACGTTGATCACAACGCTCGCCTTCTCGCCGAATTCGGCAGGTGGCGCACCGGAAATGACCTCCAACGACTGGATCGAATCGAGCGGAATCTGGTTTGAGAACACTTTGCTTTGCTGGTCTGTGATCGGCTGGCCGTCAAGCGAAAACGAGTTTTCCGCGTGGTCCCCTAGTCCGTGGAAGAGACCATTGGAATCGGCAGCGATTCCGGGGGTGGCAAGTGTAACCAGCGAACTTACCGAAGAAGACTGGCTCTCCAGCGGGAGCTTGTCGAATAAGTTCTTATCAACATCGGTATGAAACGTCGGATCGTTCTCCAATAGATCTTGCCCGGCCGCCTCGACTGTTACACTTTCGGTCGATCCTGCCACTCTGAGTTTAATGTCGAGTGCTACGGGAACAACGGATCGAACATCTATGTCCTGGCCAAAGGCAGCGAACCCTTGACCCGTAACCGTGAGGTGATAGGGATTAAAGGGAACGTTCGGGATGGTGAATCTTCCTGCACTATCCGTAATTGTGGTTCGTTCGAAACCGCTGACCGGGTTGTGAATCTCGACGGTTGCGTTCGCAACAACTGCGCCCGTAGGGTCCGCTACCGTACCTGTCACTGATGTCGAGCTTCCGCCCGATTGTGCGTACGCGCTAAGGCTCAGCCCCAAATAAAGAACGATCACAAAAGTCGCACGCAGCGACTTCAAATAAGAAGCCAGCATGAATTCCTCCCAAAGAGAATTAGGAAACCAGAATGAATCTGAATTTTGAAACAGATGATTCTTCTGACACCTAAACTGCGGGAGGCGGACGAACACTGAGGGCAAACGAGATAATGCGATGAGAGAAAGAACTTGAGGCCAGATGAACTACGGATACACGAACAAAACTAGGCGATGGTCTATTTGAGATCGCACGTGGAGCTGCTGAGTGCGCGCCAACGCAAACCGTGCATCGTACAGATTCCGACTTGGTGGAATGATGATGAGCAACGACTGCAATTGCTGACCATAGCATCAGCAATGTGCAAAAAACGGCCAGTCGTTTGACATTCGAACGCATCGTCTACATCATTCTAGCACCCGCTCCCTGTTCCTCTCGACCGAGACTATTTCCTGAAC